>JBDUCW010000099.1:0-16879 GCA_040003235.1 Ferruginibacter sp.
TCCTGAAGAGAGAAGGGTGTTTGTTCAATGACTTATTCAGATTAATCCAAAACTTATCTTCAGTTTTTCTCCTGAGAAATAAAACCTCATCCCCAGCCCTTCTCCTGAAGAGAGAAGCCCGCCCGGATGACCAGTCGGACGGGGGTGGGACAGACCGGAAAAAAAGAATCGTAACAGGAATGAAAGGCAGTTGCATAACTAAAATAATCAAGTCAGAAATAAATTAAGATTATTGAAACAATTGAATTTTGGTTTAGTGTATACATAAGAGTATTAAGTATTTTATTTGCACTCAAGAAATGAGCAATATCTGCTGTTTTAAAATTTTTAATACCGACTTTAACTGATGCAACACATCATCATTCTTAAACCGCATGACTGTAATGCCAAATCTATTTAATAAATCGGTGCGTGCTGAATCATATTCAGACTGAGCTACATCATCATGTATTGAACCATCCAATTCTACACACAATAATTTTTCATGACAATAAAAATCAAGAATATAATTGGCAAGAGGATGTTGCCGCCTGAATTTAAGATTCATGCATTTTCTGTCTCGCAAACACTCCCAAAGTTTTTTTCAGCCTTTGTGCTTTCTTTTCTCAGCGCTTTTGCATTTTCAAAACGCATGCTACTGGCGGCGTGGTGCATTTGCGTTTTCAGTGTAAAACATTTGATGCAAATTATTTTTAGGTAGTTGGATAAAAATGTTGTTTAGACCATCGAAAAATGTTTTTACGTCACGAATCCTCACTTTTATTCATGCTCTCTTTTACTTATTCTGGTATGTCACAGCCCCGTCCGACCAGTCATCCGGGCGGGCTTCTCCGGCCGGAGAAGGGCCGGGGATGAGGGAAACAAAATCTTCAACAAAATATTTATTCATCAACTGCTGTTCTTAATTTTAACCAATGAGTAAAGTCTACACCCTGAAAGCCGTTCAGCAAATTCCTGTTTCAATCGATCAGGCCTGGGACTTCTTCTGCAAACCCGATAATCTTGATACGATCACACCTGATGATATGGGCTTTGAAATTATTTCGGAACGGCACGGCGGAACTATGTATGCAGGCCAGCTGATCGAATATAAAGTTCGGCCCATCTTCAATATTCCTTTATACTGGATGACAGAGATCACACATGTGGATGATAAAAAATATTTTGTAGATGAGCAGCGCTATGGCCCTTACAGTATGTGGCATCACCAGCATCATTTTAAGATCATCAGCGGTGGCGTTGAAATGACTGATATTGTACATTATAAAATTCCTTTCTGGTTCTTTGGAGATATAGCGCATGCGCTCTTTGTAAAAAAGAAGATCCGGAATATTTTTGATTATCGTTTTAAGAAAGTGGAAGAGATCTTTGGTAAAATATAATGCTTTGCAGTTTCTTCAATCAATTGTTACATAGTTTCATTGTTACATTGTTGTCAGTAGCTTTTGAGATGTCAGAGTTTACACTAAACAATTCAACCATTAAATAATTCAACCATTAAAAACACTAAACGGGTATTGACATTATTAAAGTAAGATTATACCTTGTTGCCCGTTGCCACGGCAGCAGCGGCTTTGAATGGCAGGCTGTAATGACTGATAAAAAAGCAACTGTTACAAGAGCCTATGCAGGTGCCGACAAAACAACCGGCAAAAGTTCAGACGAACAATTTAGCATTACTGCATTACAAAAAGGAACCGTCTCTTTAAAATTGCTCTTATCCCGCAGCTGGGAAAAAGAAACGCCTGCAGAAGAAAAGAATTATACGCTCATTATTGAATAATTGTTGAATTGTTATATGGCTGAATTGTTAAGTGTGCAAACGCTAACAATTCCAACAGCTACTGAATAACAATATAGCCATTAAACCATGTAACAATTAATTGAAAAGTGCAGTAAAGAATTATACTGCTCACATTACAAAATCACCAAATTTCCAAATCACCAAATTACCCTGGCATTCTCGTTATATACTTTTCAATCTGCTTCACCTGGTCAACGATCTGCGGCGTAGTGGGTTTTAACGCTTTTACTTTGCGGAAATAATCTTTGGCAGCGCGGAACTCTCTTTTGTTCATCATGATGGAACAGAGCTGCAGGTAAGCCGCGGCCTCATTTTCTTTATCGGGCAGTCCACTTTTGAGAGCGGCGCGGATATACGTTTCGGCCTGTTTGATATTACCTTTCTGCAGTGCCAGCATACCGAGTTGCAGTTTATTGGAACCTTCCTGCGACTTCATCATCTTGCCGCCCATATCAAGGCCTTTCTTCATCAGCTTTTCAGCGTTATCGTAATCTTCATTGACCATGGCCAGGTTGCCTTTGATGGTATAATATTGTGAGCGCACGGGCTTGATGAGCAGTCCCGGGAACCAGATAGAATCGAGTACTTTTTTGGCGGCTTCGATATCACCGTTTTCCATGGGTGCCTGTAACAGGCGGAGCGGACCGATGATAAAATGGCCAACGATCAGCACTACCCCGATAAGGTATAAGATAAAGGCCGTCCAGAAACTATGCGATTCCATATGCACCCACACGCCGAGGCCAATGAACACAATTCCGATCCACAGGCGATATTTAATAAGCACATTCAGCCACTTCATAGTAAAAAATTTGGAGGGCAAAGATAGTGGAGAGTTGAGAATTAAGAATTAAGAATTATGAGTTAGAGTTCCGGATGTCAGTTGACCGCTGACAGCTGGAAGATTAAGCTGACCGGTAACAGTTGACAGATGATAGTGCGAACCTTGGATTTTGCCCGTGATTGGAATTAAAGCCAAATACCGATGTTTCAACTTGTATGATAAGCATAAAGTCCTATTTTTGCCCTCCTGAAAAAAGGATTGAGATAATATACTGAAACTAATTTTCCGGTAAAGAAAGAAAAGCGAATCAAAAGCGTGAACGGCCCAACTTCCTTATTTCTTATTTTATATTTCTTATTCCTTATTTCTCTGGTCCCGTAGTTCAATGGATAGAATAGGAGTTTCCTAAACTCTAGATCCAAGTTCGATTCTTGGCGGGACCACTTAATCCACCCTTATGTATTATGCTTATGTTTTAAAAAGCATAGATCACGACTATTATTACAAAGGTCATTGCATAGACTTAGATAAAAGATTATTGCAACACAATTCCGGAATGACAGAATCCATCAGACCCTATATTCCTTTTGATATATTTTATTTCGAAACATTTGAAACAGAAATGGAAGCAATTGCCAGAGAAAAATATTTTAAGTCAGCCGCTGGAAGAAGATATTTGAAAAAGCTGCTCCCGTAGTTCAATGCCCGCCCGGATGACACCGGTCGGACGGGGATAGAATAGGAGTTTCCTAAACTCTAGATCTCCGCCCGGATGAAACCGTTTGGACGGGCAAGTTCGATTCTTGGCGGGACCACATAATAGAAAGTTTCCGAAACTCTAGTTCCGAAAATATTCGGAATCGATTCTTGAGGGGACCACATAATAGAAAGTTTCCTAAACTTTAGTTCCGAAAGCATTCGGAATCGATTTATGACTGGACCACTAATGCAAGAAACAAATTTCACTGCTGTATCAGTTTCATTTTCTTGCCGGGAAGCCGCCAAGGCGTTTCTGTTTATACGTTTTAAAAAACAAAACTTCCCGTCTCCCCTACTTACCGGCTAATGTCAGTACTCCTCATCCGGCAAGAATACTGTTCCCAAAATACCCTCCAATACGGATAAAACAACCTTCGCTGCATATCTACATTTGAGAAAATTATATTCGATGAAAAGGATATGTCTGCTTGCCGTATTGTTTTGCCTGTCTCTCAATTTTGCGTTTGCAGGTAATAATACAGATAAACCACTCGCTGCCATGAGTGGCATTTACACCGTTAATCCCGTAGGTGGCGTTACGGCAACCAACTTCCTTCGGATCGGCCAGGCAGATACAGCGCTTATGACCAATGGGATCAGTGGGCCCGTAACTATCCAGATCTATAATGGCACTTACAGTCAGACGAATGTAGGACTGGGAACAGTTGCAGGATCATCAGCTGCCAATCCGATCACCTTCACTTCTTTTTCCAATGACAGTGTGCAGGTAGTGATTAACTCCACACTCAACTTCAACGGCGCATCTTTCGTTACCATAAAAAAATTAAACCTTAGTCTTGTAGTGGTTGATGGCAATGTTTCCGATTATACCTTCAGCAACAACCAGATCCTCGGCCTTAGCTGGCTGGGCGGAGACAATATAACGTTCACCAATAACTATATAAAACCACAGGTTGCTTTTACCAGTCTTACCAACCCCGGACCGGCAATAAGTTTTACACCTAAATCTGCAACGTCACTTAATAACATTGTGATTGAAGGAAATATCTTTCGCCAGGTAATGTACCTTAACCAGGCAGGCGTTGGCACTACCGGTGTTCCGAGCATTATCAGTTTTACGAAAGTTCACCGGCCAATTATCAGGAATAATTTTTTCCGCAATATCAATATGTCTTGTGTCGGTTATGGCCTGATCGGCTGTTGCACCTATGTACCGTTTGGTTACGGCAGCACCTTCCAGTTCGATCGTTGCACAGATACCGCCTTTGTAGAAAAGAACCGCTTCGATAGCGTCAGCACCGACCGTCTCGTGCACGATATCGACGCAACGAATGGTAACAGCACAACGCCACGCATGGACCTGATCGTGATACGGAATAATTTCTTTACCGTAACAGGACAACTCGGCATGATCCCTTATGCACAGGCCACGGCATCGATCCAGTTTTATTATAACAATATCAATAATATCGGTAACGGCAGCGGGACTGATCTGGAGAACAATATCAGTGTGATGAAGAACAATATTTTTTCTTCTTCTAACGGAAAAAAAGTATTGAACTTTGCAACACATCCCGGTAATTCAGACTATAATAATTTCTACAGCTCAGGTCCTGTATTGGTTTCTTATAGTGGAACTCCAAATGCCAATTATGCTACACTGGCACAATATCAAACGGCTACTTCAACTAACGCCAACAGTAAAAATGTAAATCCGAAATATTATGATTCGGTGAATCTGCATGTTAAGCATCCATCGTTGCTGGCAACAGGCACGCCTTATCCTGCTGCAAATCCGTTGCTGAAAGATATTGATGATGATAACCGCAACGCTACCAATCCATGTATTGGTGCCGATGAGTTTATGCCGCCAAGCAATGACGTGATCGCACTGCAATACACAAGTCCTAAAATAAATTTTACCGCTGCAGCAGCGTTGCCATTAAAATTAAAATTCATTAATAACGGTTCCGCCAATCTTGGCCAGGTAAATATCCGCTGGGCGGTGAACGGTGTTGAACAAACGCCTTATGCATGGAGCGGTAACCTCGCTTACGACAGTACAACGGAAGTAACTTTTGGAAACTATACTTTCGATATGGTAAAATATACTGCCCTGAAAATATGGACCGATCTGCCAAACGCTTCACCGGATATGGTTCCGGTTAATGATACGATCCGCGTAGACAGCATCATGCCCTATGCCCGCGGAACACTCACGCTTGGCGGTTCATCACCGCAGATAACTTCATTTACAAAAGCAAATGAGCTGCTTAATTACGGAGGGATAGACGGCGCTGTGAACATAGCTGTACGTGCCGGAAAATATACAGAGCAACCGATCATTAAATTTACACGTGGTACAAGCGCAACCAATACAATTACTTTCGCCGGAGAGAACAATAACGCTAACCTGGACACGCTTTCGTTTTCTTCTCTCAACAGCGGCCTTACGCCGTTCTTTACCATGCGGCTGGACAGTGCCGCTTATTATAGTTTTAAGAACATAACTTTTCAATCGCTGAGCCAGTATTCCCGCGAAGTAGAATTTTCACGGAAGACAAGGTTCGTTACATTCGACAGCTGCGTGTTTACAGCAGCATCAACAAGCGCAGCAAATGCTCACGTGGAAGGAAACACGATCAATAGTCTTGCCCAACTCGACAGCAACATCGTCTTTACCAACAACCGTTTTTACGGAAGCTACAGCGGCATTCAGCTTCCGCTGCGCAACGGAATCATCCGTGGCAACCGCTTTGAGAACATGATCAACGGGAACGCTTCTTTCGGAGTGATCCATCTTACAGGTAGCTTCGCGCCGTTGAATAATACATTGGTCATCGACAGTAACTATGTCGCAAATTATATTGCGTGCACACTCTCCTTTGGTGGCACCTGCTTTCAATATGGATATCAGGCGATTCCAGGTATTAATATTTCTTCAACATCTTCCGGTAATAAGTTTGAGATCGCCGGCAACAACCTGAACGTGATCAGCCGGAACGGCATCCAGATAAGTTCTTCAGGTACAGCAGCTAATCCAATTAGAGTATTCAACAATTTTATAACGCAGCGCAGCGGCAGCAATGCCATTCTATCTACCGGCGATTATGCGGAGATCATCAACAACAGTTTTGCTGACAGCGCCAATTCAGGTTCAAACCTGGTAGAGCTCCGGGGAAATAATACGGTGTTCAAAAATAATATCCTGGTAAAAGGCTTGCCCGGAAATACTTCTTCATCCACATCAAATTTATTATACCTGCTAACTTCTGCTTTATCAACACTAACGAGCAGCAATAATGCTTATTATATCACCGATACTTCCAAAGCCATTTTTAATGGTACCGCAAGCATCGGTTTAGTTCAGTGGAAAGCAACCGGTAAAGATGCCAACAGCAATTATACAACCCCTGCTTTTTTGAATATCGCTTCTGATCTTCATATAGATAAAAACAGGGCTGGTGCGGTTGATGTGGCAAAAAAAGCAGTTCCTGTTTCTTATATCAGTTTTGATATTGACGACAGCACAAGAAGTCTTACAACACCTTGCATCGGCGCAGACGAATTCACGTTGAATGCAGTCGATGCCGGTGTTTCAGCCATTACATCGCCGGGATTCCCAATGCCTGTGGGTAATAATAACGTGATCGTTTCCATCAGAAATTATGGTAGCACCAATATTACTTCAGCATTGGTAAACTGGTCAGTAAACGGCATTTTACAAACAGCATTTAATTATTCCGGATCATTGATCACCGGCGACAGTGCTACGAATATTGTGTTGGGAAATTTTAATTTCAACTCGCCGCAGGCTTATACAATTAAAGCCTGGACTGAAAACGTAAATGGCGGCGGAGATCTCAATCCGCTGAACGATACCATTACAAAAATTGTTTATCCCGCACTCTGTGGCACTTATACTATTGGTGGAGCATCTCCCGATTTTATAACTCCTAAAGCTGCATTCAATTATGCAGCACTGGCAGGTGTTGGTTGCGCAACGATCTTAAATATCCGTGATGGACAATACAATGAAACGGATTCTATCCGGAATGTGCCCGGTACATCTGCAATCAATACACTTACCATTCAGAGTGAAAGTCTGGACAGTTCCAAGGTTGCCATCTTTCAAACGGATTATCCACCAGCTTCTGCAAACCCGGTCTTATTAATTGATAATGCGAAATACATTAAGCTGAAAAATATCAGCATTAAAAGAACGCCCGCAGCCGGTACATCGCACTTTTACTTTGCAATGATTGCCCTCGCCAATGATGTAACAGGACTTTCTATAAGTAACTCTGAGATCAGTTCTACGGGCGCAGTTCAACTGATCAATTTTCCTTTGCAGACTTCCAACATTCCGTCTAATCTGAGTTTTACCAATAACAATTTTATCGGCGGCGCAGCGATCACGCTGACAGGGTATATCAACCTTCCGATGAATAATGTGGTGATCTCAAATAATAATTTCCGCACGCCCATACCAGGTAGCAACTACAACCAGGTGAATCTTACCTACATGGGCAATATAACGATCAACAACAATTATTTTGACAGTGCCGCCAACGGCGCCGTTCCATTGCAGGCCATCAATATTCAGGCTGCAACCGGTAAAATCAGCATTACGAATAATAAGATCATGAAACGTAAAGCCACTTATGGTATTTACCTTTCACAGGTGACTGGTCTCAATACCTACGACAGCGCAGCTGTTATTGCGAATAACTTTATCGAGATGGATAGTGTGGGTAATTTCAGTGCGCTGCATTGTATCAATACCGGCCGCAATGTGAAGATCCTCTACAATAATCTTTTAAATAACTGTTCAACCGCATCCAGCAACTCTTCGTACGCGTTATACTTTACCAATAGTTTCGCCGCAGGCACATTAAAAGATACCATTGCCGATAACAATATCATCGTATCAGGAACCGGTTTCGGCTTATATCAACAGCAGGGAGCACCGGGCGACGAGAATTGTACCAACAATAATATCTGGTCGGCCACAAGTACCAAACTGGCAACATACAATAGTACCAATTACACAACCATCGCTGCATTAGCTACCGCAAGCAATACGCATACTGCAACCGTTTCCATGAATCCTGTGTATGTAAACAATAATGACCTGCACATTACCGAACTCAACCTCCGCAACCTCGGCAAACCTTTTCCATACGTACTAACGGACATCGATAACGATACCCGCGGTACCACAACAAGTACGATCGGCGCCGATGAGATCGTAGTAAATAACCTGGATGCCGGCATTACAGCTGTTGTGGCCCCGGTTAAGCCTTTCGCTGCAGGCAATCAGAATGTTTCAGTTACAATCAGGAATTATGGCAGTACCAATCTTATATCAGCATTTGTTAACTGGAGCGTTAACGGAACACTGCAAACGCCGTTCAGCTACTCCGGCAATATTGCATTTAATACTTCTGCCAATGCTGTGATAGGGACAGTAAATTTTGTTGTGGATAGTGCTTTCAGCATTAAGGCATGGACAAGTTCTCCCAATGGCGGATCAGATGCGAACACGAACAATGATACAGTATTGGTAAATAATATTTATCCTGCACTCAACGGAACATACACGCTCGGCGGCGGAAGTCCAGATTTTAAAAGCTTCACACGCAGCAGCAATAATTTGAAATATGGCGGGATGCTTGGCACTGTTATATTCAACGCAAGAGATGGACGTTATAATGAAAGTCTTTTTGTGGATTCTATTCCTTTCCAGAATAACTACTCTGTAACATGGCAGAGCGAAAGCGGCGACAGCACTAAGGTTCTGCTTGCAGGCACGAGCTTTACCGGCGACAATCTTTTCGGAACCGTACAACTTAATAACGTTAAGAACATCAGCTTCCGCAAAATGTCCTTCCAGGTAAAGATGGGTACGATATCGTCAACCTATTCATCACTCATTTATTTATCAAAGAAGACAAAGAACATTCAATTTGTATCCAACCAGTTTATCGACAGTACCAACAACAACGGACAAGGCGGTTATGCAAGCGGCGCCCGTTTCTTTTATAACAGGGATGATTTTGCGAGCAACAGTTCCAATAATTATCACTCAATCGATTCTTCGATATTGATCGACCGCAACTATTTTAAACAGGTGAACCAGTCAACAAATACCGTTATCGATCTTGGTGGAACTACCCACGCGATCTTCCAGGGTAGTGTAACCGATTATTACCTGAATGCACTAACGATCAGCAATAACCGTTATGATATGCAACTCTTCAGCAAGCCCGGCATCAATATAACGGAGGCAGACAGCGTGCTCATCAGCGGCAACAAGCTCTCGGGAAATATTTCTTTCTATGGCCGCGATTATATGGTGATGGATAAAAATACGGTGTATCATGAAGGCTTCTCACAGAATGCAGTTACACTTGCAGGCGCAGCAAACCGTGCAGCAGGCAAAACTGCGATCGTCAGCAATAACACGATACAAACCGTACGCGTTGGTACTTTCAACGGCGTACCGGTTGGGAATGTAGGTTTGTTTATCAATGCACTTGACCGCGTGAATATCATTCACAATACCATTGTTACAAGTGATACCGGTAATGTAACCGGTTATAATTATGCTGCTGCGCTTTATATGGTGACCAGCAAATTCGATACAGTAAAGAATAATATTTTTTACAACACAAACGGCGGTAATCTTTTGTATCAGCAATCAGTTACCAATTATATCAGCAACAATAATGATTATGTGTACAGTAATCATTTTTCTACAACCGCTAATAATCTTGCTGCGCAAAAAACGCTCTATGGACAGGACGCACAATCGGTGGAAAACATTCAACCTTATTTCCGCGGACCGAAAGATCTGCACGCTTCCAATATTTTATTGAAAGCAGCGGCAGCAGTCTCACCTTCTACGAATATTTATTTATCCGATCTTGATGGTCAGTCACGCGGGGCAACTGTTTGCTACGGCGCTGATGAATTCACGCAACCGTTGAATGATATGGTGGTACTGGATGCTTCACCCAAGAAGATTTTCCCTACAGGGTTAAATACTTTCAGCATTCATGTATACAATAATGGTGTAAACCCGATCACGACATTCAATACAACTGCGTCGATCACGAATTATCCGGATAACAGCACACCGACAGTTATCGCAGGTACAACGAGTGCTACTTTCAATGGCAATATCGCGCCGGGTGCAGAAGCGACTATATCCATCGGACAAATGAACGTGCCCCTGTTCCGCAATATTTTAAAAGTGAATACCAGCAATCTCAACAATGTTGGTGACGAGGTGAACTTTGATGATTCCCTGCAGATTGATAATTATTACGCAGGCCTCAATGGTGCTTATACATTTAAAGATGCATACAGCGGCAGCTCCGCTACATTCAAATACTTTGCTGACGTGGCTGCACAGTTGAAGTTCGGTGGTGTATACGGACCGTCTTCTTTGAGCATGCTACCGGGGATCAGTACCAGCAATCCGTTTTATGTAGACAGCATTCCCAACCGTGCTGCATTAAGTCCGCTCACAATTCAAAGTCAGAACGGCGACAGCAGCAGCACCGGCTTCAGCACTTTCTTCCAGAACGATATGGTGATCTATAAAGCAAATAACGTCAGCATTAAAAATCTGTATTTCGGTGTGCCGAACAGTGATGCAACTTATAATGGTTTGACGTTGGGTTACAATAGTCAGAACATAACAGTTCAGAATTGTCGTTTTAAAAGACCACTCTTAACCGGCAACTTAACTACACCTGCAAACGTGAACCTGGTAATAGGTAATAACTACAGCGGACAGACGGGTTACTCAGATAGTAATTATGTAGTAAAAAATAATTCCTTCGAGGGAGGCTATGCCGGTATTTATTTATTCGGTCCAACTGCAGGCACACCCGGCAATATTTTTACAGGCAATAATTTCCTGAACCAGGGCAGCTATGGTATGGACCTGATGGTAATGAAAAATGCCTTGGTCGACAGCAATACCATCGTTACCAACACAAGCGATGCGGCTTATATCGCTTTGCAAAGTGAAAGCAATATTGGTAAAACGCGCATTACGCGTAACAGGATTTTTGTGCAGACAGATGGTACCGGTATCAAAGCACTGGAAACTTATTTGCCGCCGTATGCGCTTACTGATACATTGCTGATCGCCAATAATTTTATTACTGCAGGCGCTACACAGGCGAGCATAAATATGAATCTGAACATCGGACATAAAAAGCAGACATCTGTTTATCACAACAGCCTGTTGAACCGTTCAACAAACAGCAGCGCCATCAGTTTAAAAACACAAAGCATCGCTAACGGCGGTGGACGTTTTGAAGTGTTGAACAATATCATGTTCCATAAAACAGCCGGTATTGCGTTATCAGTTTCAAAAGATGCGAACGTTACTTATGTACAGCACAATGAAGATCTGTTTACTCCCGGAACTATACTGGCGCAGGTAAACGGTACCAATTATGCAAACCTTGCAGCACTGTCCGCAACAGGAATCGAGTACAGCAGCGTATCCGGTGATCCATTGTATATTTCTGATAACGACCTGCATGTAGATGGTTCTATGGTAAATAATACCGGCAGCTACGATTCATATACACAGGTAAGCACTGATATAGACAATGAACCACGCAGCAACAGCAATCCGGATATCGGCGCCGATGAATTCCGGTTGCCGGACTTTGGTATTGTGCAACTCGAATCACCATTGAGCAGTTGTTCGCACACTGCATCAGAAACAGTAAAAGCATGGGTGAAAAATTTCAGTACAGCCCCAAGAACAAATGTGCCGGTGGCTTATCGCATCAACAACGGCAGCATTGTTCGCGATACAGTTCGTGTGATGGTGAATGCAGGCGATAGTGTACTGTTCAGCTTTACGCAAACCGCCGATCTTTCTATACCAACAGATTATTATTTTGATCTGTGGACTGCTTATCGCGGCGATAGTCTGCCCACAAATGATACGCTCAAACATATACTGGTAGCGACTACGCCGGCAAATAATATACTGCCTTATTATACAGGATTTGAAGGAACGAATGCAGGCTGGTATACCGGTGGACAAAACAGCAGCTTTAAATGGGGCGTGATCTTCAGCGGCATTATTGATTCATCAGCCAATGGTTTGAATGCATGGAAATCAAATCTTACCGGTCCGCACAATAACAATGAAAAGAGTTATCTCTATAGTCCCTGCTTCGATCTGACCTCACTAACGGAGGACCCTACCCTGAACTTTAATCTTGCATTCCAGTTGGAAAATAACAATGACAAAGCATGGGTAGAATACAGCGCAGACGCCGGCAGTACATGGATCAAACTCGGCGCACAAGGCGAAGGCCTTGCCTGGTACAATGATGCAGGCGGATACTGGACCGGCGATAATCATTACTGGCACAATGCCAAACATTTGCTGCCTGTTATGTCACTCGGTGATCGTTCTCATTTTCGGTTAAGATTTGTATTGCAAAGCAACAGCAGTATCGTGCAGGATGGTCTCGCAATAGATGATATCAGTATTTACACAGGCGTGAATGCACCGGTATCGATGGGCACATATACCAACCGTACGGCAACGAGTACAGGCAGTGCCAACTTTATTCCGGTAAATGATCCGAGTGGTAACCGCATCCTTGAGGTGAATGATAATGGCAACAACCTCGGAACGATCAGCGTGGATGTAAACCAGAATGCGGGCAATGCACCAACCTGGTACAACGGCAGTTCTTATCTGGGCCGCAGCTTCGTGATACATGTGCAGAACCAGCCGGTCACTCCGGTGCGGGTGAGATTATTTATCAGCCAGGCAGAATTTGATGCATGGAAAGCAGCCGATCCAACGATCGACCAGGTGCAGAGCATCGCGGTATATAAATTCAGCGGTACTGTAGAAGATTTTGACCTCAGCAACAATACAAGCGGAACACTGCTTACCATCGCGCCGGCGCAGATCACGAAGATCCCTTACCTCGATGGCTACTTCCTCGAATTCACAGTAAGCAGTTTCTCCGAATTCTGGATCACGAAGGGCAATCCGCCGGTAAGTTGTCTGAGCAATGGTATCAGTTTTACCGCAGCAACAACAGGCGCTACATATCAATGGCAGGTAAGTAACGGGGCCGGCTACAGCAATATATCCAATGGCGGTTATTATGCAGGCGCTAATGCAGCAACCCTGCAGATCAATGGTATTCCAACTTCCGCTACCGGCACCATTTATCGCTGTGTAGTAAATGGCGTAAACGGTCCTGATAATACCTTACGCTTTACACTCACCTGGACGGGCGCTGTAAATAACGATTGG
The DNA here is from genome assembly GCA_040003235.1 of Ferruginibacter sp. Lineage (GTDB taxonomy): Bacteria > Bacteroidota > Bacteroidia > Chitinophagales > Chitinophagaceae > Ferruginibacter. The sequence continues at coordinate 13,630 of JBDUCW010000099.1, forward strand.
GCCAATCCCGGCAACTGGAGTTGCAGCACCACAGCAGATGAAAATACAGACGTAGTGATTCCCGCTGCTGTGCCCAATTATCCGCGGATCAGCACCAGCACTTCCGTAAGAAAGATTACTGCGCAACCTGGTAGTACGGTAACGGTGGGTGCGGGAGTGAATTTGGAAGTGAAGGGGAGATAAGAAATTTGATAAAGTAAAAGATTATAACAGACACACGGATAGAGCTGAAATGCCTGTAGGAATGAATCCATTCAAGCAGAAAGTAAAAGTTCCTTACTTTAAACACCTGGGCTGGACGGTTTCAGCTAAGCAATTCAACTCTTTCCGGAATTATTTCCTAAATAATCTTTTACCCAATAAGTGCTTATCATAATTCACCTCCTGTTTCACATTATCACTAAATCCATTATATTGAATTGCAACGAAAGGGTCGCAAACGATGAATTTGCCTTTTCCAGATAATGCTCTATCAAGATCTTTGTCTTCACTTATCGATAAGAATGTGTCATAAAAGGATTGTCTTATTTTATATAATGTCAGCCCTGAAAAATCTTCTATTTTATTATCGATCTGTATGTCACCAAAGTAGACACCTCCTAAATAAAGATCATAATCTAAGGGTTCATTGTCTAAAAAATAGTCGAAACTCCCAATATCAGTAAATTTGATATCATCTTCTGCAATTATAATTGAGGCCAGGTTTTGCTGCTTTGCATAAAGGACAATTTGTTTGTGTGCTTTTGCTATCCCCCTTTTAGGATTTTCTAAATCTAATATGCCTGGCCATATACAACCTTTTAAATTTTGACTAAATAACTGACAGTCAAATAATGATACTCTATCTTTTCTCTCGCTAAGATGAATGATATGCATTTGTCTTTCCATATTTAAATGTAAGCTATATGATTTTTCTCATTTCGCATTTTGCGAAATGAGAAATTACACTTACTTTTATTCTATGAGAAAACATAATGGAATGCGGCCACAAGATGTGGCGATTCTTTTAAAAATCGTTGCATTAGATCACGACAATTTTCAACTTTCGCAGTTGTCGAATTCTTTATTTGTGAGTTTATCAGAAGTTTCAGAATCACTTAACAGGAGTCAGATAGCAACTTTAATTGATCATGACAAAAAAAAAATTAACCGGCAGAACTTCTTTGAGTTTCTGGAGCATGGAGTTCGGTATGTATTTCCTCAAAAACCCGGAACAATGATAAGAGGAATTCCGACAGCCCACTCTCATCCTTTTATGAAGAAAACATTTTCCAGTGACCTTAATTATGTATGGCCTGATGCCGGTGGAAAAATGCTGGGACTAACAATCGAACCTTTTTATTTAAAGCAGACCGATGCTGTTAAGGAAGATGATATGTTTTATAAATTATTGGCACTTGTTGATGTTATCCGGGTAGGCAAAGTGCGGGAAATAAAAGTAGCTATTGCAGAATTAAGAAAAAATATACTCAATGAGTCATAGCACCAATATACTGAGAATAAAAGTAGTTAACAATGCTTTAGGGTTATTAAAAGATAAAGTTGTTTTTGTGGGAGGGGCTACAATTTCTCTTTATCCGGATAGACAAGCGTTTGAAGCAAGAGCTACTGACGACGTTGATGTAATAATTGAGATATTAAACTATTCTGACAGAGCAGCGCTTGAAGGAAAATTGCGATCGATGGGCTTTGAGCATGATACTGAATCTCCAATAGTTTGCCGTTTCAAAATTCAAGGTATTATGGTTGACATAATGCCTACAGATGATGCGTCAATTGGATTTACCAACCAGTGGTATCCCGAGGGATATAAAAAAGCAGTTGATCATACAATTGATGAAGCAACGGTCGTAAAGATATTAAGTGCTCCGTATTTTATAGCAACTAAACTGGAGGCTTTTAAAGGAAGAGGTAATAAAGATGGAAGAACAAGTCATGATTTTGAAGACATTATTTATGTTTTGGAAAACAGAAGTTCAATTTGGAATGAGATGGTGAAATCAGATGATGAAATCAAAGCGTATTTAAAATCGGAGTTTAAAGCATTATTAAATAACAGGCATATTCAGGAGTGGGTTGGTGCACACGTTGAAAGAACTTCTCCTCCCCGTACTTACTATATTATTGATGAGCTTAAGAAATTCTGCTTATAGTTTATAGAGTCACTTGCATATACTAACCCTCACCTGGACGGGCACTGTAAATAACGATTGGGGCAATCCCGGCAACTGGAGTTGCAGCACCACAGCAGATGAAAATACAGACGTAGTGATTCCCGCTGCTGTGCCCAATTATCCGCGGATCAGCACCAGCACTTCCGTAAGAAAGATTACTGCGCAACCTGGTAGTACGGTGACCGTGGGTGCGGGGGTGAATGTTCAGATAACAGGGAAATAAGTTAATCATTTAAACACAAAGCGACGTATAAACTTCGCCTTGTGTTTCCCTAACATGGTCTCAGTAAAATCGCAAATGCCAAAATTAGTATGTTGCCATTGATAAGTGTACGCATGATTAAGTGCAGTTCACAATACTAGCATTGAAACCTCGCTTGGACTGATTTATGTCAGAATAACGAGTTAACAATTTTTATTGATCCAATCCTTTACTGTATGCCGGTGTACTTTCAGATATCTGGCAATTTCAATTTGCTTCGCACCTTCACTTATTCGCTTTTCAATATAATCCTTATGTATTGCAAGTATAGGATTCTTTTTTTTACTTCCAATAGGTCGACCAAGCTTCATACCTTCTGATTTTTTCCTTGCCAGTGCCTCTTTAATGCGCTGAGAAATTAATGTACGTTCAATTTCTGCAGATAAACCAAAAGCAAATGCTAATACCTTTGAATTAATATTATCGCCGAGTTCATAACCTTCTTTTATTGCAAATACTTTTACCTGCCTTTCCATACAAAGGTTTAAGATGCTCATTATTTGCATAAGGTTTCTGCCCATTCTTGAAATCTCAGAAATTATAAGAATATCATCTACTTTTAGTTTTTTTAAAAGTGTTCCAAAGGCTCTTTCGTCTAAATCTTTTCTTGAACTAATTGTTTCCTCTATCCATTTCGTAATTTTTAAACTTCGTTTTTTTGAAAAGTTATTTATTTCGAAACGCTGATTTTCAACTGTCTGTTTGTCTGTACTTACTCTTACGTATGCGTATACCATTTTTGGGCTAAAGTAGAATTATAACACCAGTTTTTTACCAACGACAAATCGTTTATCCTAACTGGTGAAAATCTTGC
>JBDUCW010000212.1:0-4900 GCA_040003235.1 Ferruginibacter sp.
AGCCGCGAGTAAGTTTAACTGATTTTATCTTCTTCCAATTTTGCGATAAGCCAAAACGATAATCGTAAGGCCACTTTTTTTACACCTCCATTATTGAAAGCTTCGAGTGGCCAGACGAATACTGTCAAACAGCGTCGCAGCCGCGAGTAAGTTTAACTGATTTTATCTTCTTCCAATTTTGCGATAAGCCAAAGCGATAATCGTCAGGCCACTTTTTTAGACCTCCATTATTGAAAGCTTCGAGTGGCAAGACGAATATTTAATTGATTTTGTATTCTTCCAACTTGCGGTAAAGCGTGGTCAATGCAATATTCAGCAACCGGGCGGTTTCTGTTTTATTGCCATTGGTATAATTGATCACTTTCTGAATATGTATTTTTTCTGCACTGGCGAGATCGAAAGCCGATAACTGTTTGCCGGAAGCAGTTTTAGTATCCTGTTGCTGAAAACTTGCAGGCAATGTTTCAACATCCAACATATCGCCGTCAGTAAGAATGACACTTCTTTCAATCACATTTTTTAATTCACGGATATTACCTTTCCAATGGTTTGCTTTCAATGATTCAAGATATTGCTTTGAAATGCTGTTGATCTTTTTATTGGTCTTGTCTGAAAATGTTTTCAAAAAATAATACGAAAGCTCTTCAATATCCATTACTCTTTCTCTTAACGGCGGCAATATGATCTGAAAGACAGAAATTCTGTAAAACAAATCTTCCCTGAAATTACCAAGCTCTGTTTCTTTTTGAAGATCTTTATTGGTTGCTGCAATCAATCGGACATTTACTTTGGTTGATTTGCTTTCGCCGATTTTTAAGAACTCACCGTTTTCCAAAACGCGTAATAATTTTGCCTGCAGTTCAATTGGAATTTCACCAATCTCATCCAGGAATACTGTTCCGTTATCGGCTTCTTCAAAAATGCCTTTGGTATCTTTTGTTGCTCCGGTAAATGCGCCGGACTTGTGTCCAAACAATTCATTTTCCAAAAGGTCTTTACTGAAAGCAGAGCAGTTGATCGCCAGAAAATTATTTTTACTCCGTCTGCTGCTGTTGTGAATGGCATGAGCAAAAACTTCTTTACCAGTCCCGGTTTCGCCGGTTAATAAAACAGATGCATCTGTTGCTGCAACTTTTTTTGCTGACTCAATAATTGACTTTATTGATTTTGATTTGCCAATGATATTATCAAAAGATTGCCGGGCGCCAAGTTGTTGCTCGAGTTGTTTCACTCTTTTTGCAAGTGCAACTTTTTCCATGGCGCGAAACAATAAAGGAATGATGCGGTTGTTGTCATCGCCTTTGGTAAGATAATCGAAAGCACCGCCTTTTATCGCAAGAACGCTATCAGGAATATTGCCATAAGCAGTCAGTAAGATTACTTCTATATTTGGATAAAGCGCTTTGATTTTTTTTGAAAGATCAACACCACTTCCATCGGGAAGTTTTACATCAGAAAGAACAACATCAATTTCGGACTGTTCCAGTTTTTTTAATCCTGATCTGCAATCAGCCGCCTGAACCACTTCAAAGTTTTCAAGCGTGATGATTTTCGAAAGCAGTGTCCTCAGCTTTTCTTCATCATCAATGATTAAAATCCGTCCGTTCATCTTTGTTTATTATTAAACAGGTTGACTTTTTATTTTGTAACGCTGTGTTCAAAACTTTGTTAAGAACAAATGTAAGTCTTTTCATTGCGCAGTACCCGACCGGCACTTTTTTAATCACTTCCTGCCTTTGTGATTTTGCGGTATAAATTCTAACTTTATAATATAATCAGCTTATCATGAAAAAATTAATTCTGGCATTGTTTTTTAACGCTGCAATAAACGTGTTTGCACAAAATGTAGGCATTGGTACTACTACACCTGCAGCTTCTGCAAAAGTGGAAATCAATTCTGTAAATAGTGGTTTTTTATTACCACGGATGAACACTGCGCAAAGAAATGCAATCGCTTCTCCGGCAACAGGGCTGCTTATTTTTAATACCGACAATAATTCATTGGAGATGTGGAATGCAACTGCATGGCTTTCATTCGGCAGCCAGGGAGTTTTAAATAATGGTGTGCCTGTTGGACCGACGTGTACAAATAGTTGGACACAGAAAGCCGATTTTGGTGGAACAGCAAGAACCGGTGGGGCATCTTTTTCCATCGGCAATAAAGGATATGCCGGACTTGGTTATGATGGAACCTATCGAAAAGATTTCTGGGAATATGATCCGCTTACCAACAGCTGGACGCAGAAGGCAGACTTTGGTGGAACTGCAAGATCTGCTCCTGTCTCGTTCGCTCTTGGTACAAAAGGTTTTGTCGGAACAGGTTATGATGGAACCTATCGAAAAGATTTCTGGCAATACGATCCTGAAACAAATATATGGTCGCCAAAAACGGATTTCGGTGGAGTGGCACGCAGCAGTGCATCGGGATTTGTAATTGCCGGCAAGGGATATATCTGTCTTGGCGGTGATGGAACTGATAAAATAGATTTGTGGTCTTATGATACATTGGCTAATGCATGGACGGCGAGAGCTGATTTTACGGGCGGTGGCCGCAGTTCCGCAACCGGGTTTTCGTTAGGCAGTAAAGGGTACATGGGTACCGGTCAATTGTCAACAACGGGTGCATATAAAAAAGATATCTGGGAATATGATCCTGTTGGAAATAACTGGACAGCCAAAGCAGATTTTGCAGGAGGATCCCGTGCTGCAGCAACAGCTTTTACCATCGGCAGCAAAACATATTTTGGCCTGGGCAATAATAATGGGACTGCTAAAAAAGACCTTTGGGAATTTGATCCTGTTGCCAATACCTGGTTACAGAAAACTGATTTCGGGGGAACAGCACGTTACAATATCATAAGTTTTGTAGTTGGCAATAAAGCTTATGTAGGCCTGGGAGCAGATCCAGCTTCAAAGAAAGATTTTTGGGAATACTGTCAGTAAATTTTATTCATCAATCATTTTAAAGTGAATCGATATTTTTTGCTTTTAATTTTTGCTGTTGTATTTGGTTGCACAACATTGAAAGCGCAAACGGGTAATGATAAAAATAATTTCAGCATCCGGATTTTTAAAAATGATACGTTGAAAAATAACAGCAGCATTGTTGGTTTTGGATATAATATTTTTCAAAAAGGAACCTTGTACATTCATCAACCTGTCATTCCCGCCATCGCCGGTAATAAAGGTTTTGCTTCTGCAAATGATGCACGGAAAATAGCTGAACTGATGGTTTATAAAATGAATCATCATATTTTTCCACCTGCTGTAAGTGTTGGAGAACTGGATAGTTTGAAAGTGCCAAGATGAAGTATTTATTTTTTTACGAAAACATTTTTTGAAGACTCTGTAGCTTCAATCAACTTATGAGATATTATCCGATCTGCTTTTAATATCGAATGAAAAATGATCGATGGTAACTTACCTTTGTCTTCTACATTCATTCACCCCTCATGAAAAGAAAACTTGTTATTGGAGATATTCATGGAGCATACAAGGCTTTGCTGCAGATACTGGAACGGGCATCGGTGAATGAAAACGATACCCTCATTTTTGTTGGTGATTATGTAGATGGCTGGAGCCAGTCTTTTGAAGTGATCAGTTATTTAATAGAGCTGCAGCAAAAGAATGATTGCATTTTTATAAGAGGCAATCATGATACCTGGTGTGAGCAGTGGCTGGAACGCGGGTTTGCTGATGAAGTGTGGGTCTTTCATGGCGGCCAGGCTACCATTAACAGTTATCAAAATAAATCTGAACCGATAAAAAAACAACATCTTGAATTTTTCCAGCGGCTGAAAGATTTTCTGATCGATGATCAGAACCGCTTATTCATTCATGCAGGTTTTGCATCCATGCATGGTCCTGAAAAAGAACCGCACAGTACTAATTTTACCTGGGACCGCACCTTATGGGAAACCGCTGTGGCAACGGATCCGCAGATTTTGGTCACATCAGCATTGTTTCCGAAACGACTGAAACGTTTTAATGAAATTTATATCGGTCATACGCCAACAATTCATATCGGAACTTTTGAACCGGCTAAAGCAGTCAATGTATGGAATGTAGATACGGGCGCTGCGTTCAATGGAAAATTATCCATACTGGATGTTGATACAAAACAATTCTGGCAAAGCGATGTAGTTGCAGAATTATATCCGGATGAAACAGGAAGAAATACTGATTGACGTATTGAAAAATAATTTTTAACACAGAAGAGGAAACAAGGAATATCGAACAGGGAACAAGGAATATCGAACAAAAAGTGTGACAACAAACAACTAACAACTACTTCATCCCCTCCAGTTCTTTCTGTAATCTGAACATCTCATCTCTTAATCTTGCAGCTTCCATAAAATCAAGATCGCGTGCAGCTTTTTCCATCATCTTTTTTGTTTGTGCGATCGCCTTTTCTACTTTGGGAATGGTTTTATATTCTACCTGTTCATCAGCGGCAATGGTCACTACACCATCGATGACTGCATACTCACTGTGCTCATCAAAATTTTTAATACTTAAGACACTCGTCTGACCCATTATTTCCTGGATAGATTTTTTTACAGTGGTGGGTGTGATATTGTGTTCAATATTATAAGCCACCTGCTTTTCACGACGCCGGTCGGTTTCATCAATGGTGCGCTGCATACTTTCCGTCATCTTATCAGCATAAAAAATTACGAGCCCATCAACATTGCGCGCTGCTCTTCCTGCAGTCTGTGTCAGACTTTTTTCATTGCGCAGAAAACCTTCTTTATCTGCATCAAGAATGGCCACCAGCGATACTTCCGGAAGGTCGAGCCCTTCTCTTAATAAGTTTACACCAACCAGTACATCAATTTCTCCGAGGCGTAATTGTCTTAGGATATGTACACGTTCCAATGCATCCACCTCGCTGTGGATG
>JBDUCW010000213.1:0-4893 GCA_040003235.1 Ferruginibacter sp.
GCCTGTAATTCAGCTTCCATTTTTTCTGTATTGGTAACAAAGTAAGCAGAGATATAACCTCTGTCGAACTGCATACCTTCAACTATTTCAACCGTTGTGTCTGTACCTTTCGCTTCTTCAACTGTGATCACACCTTCTTTACCCACTTTTGCAAAAGCTTCAGCAATTAATTTACCAATGGTCTCATCATTGTTTGCAGAGATGGTAGCAACCTGCTGAATTTTTTTACTGTCGTTACCAACAGTCTGGCTTTGAGCCCTCAAATTTTCAATCACCAGGCTGACAGCCTTGTCGATACCGCGTTTCAGGTCCATTGGATTAGCACCTGCTGCCACCATTTTCAACCCTTCGCTGATGATCGATTGTGCAAGAACGGTTGCAGTAGTAGTACCGTCACCGGCAATATCAGCAGTTTTGCTGGCTACTTCTTTCACCATCTGTGCGCCCATATTTTCGATGGGATCTTCCAGTTCAATTTCTTTTGCTACAGTAACACCATCTTTAGTAACAGAAGGTGAACCGAATTTTTTTTCAATAACAACATTACGGCCTTTCGGACCGAGTGTTACTTTAACAGCGTTGGCCAGAGTGTCAACACCTTTTTTCATTTTATTTCTTGCTTCTATATCGAAGAATATCATTTTTGCCATGGTATGTTTGCCCCTATCCCCTAAAGGGGGACTAGAACCTGCGGGGCATTGCAGATTTTATTTTTAGAATGAACTATAATATTAAAAGAGCTTGCCTTTCTCCCCTTTAAGGGTTGGGGGCTTAAACAATTGCGAGAATATCACTTTCCCTCATGATCAGCAGTTCTTCTCCGTCGACCGTGATTTCAGTGCCTGCATATTTTCCGTAAAGAACAGTGTCACCTGTTTTTACAACAACGGGTTCATCTTTTTTGCCGGGGCCGGCTGCGATCACAATCCCACGTTGTGGTTTTTCTTTAGCTGTATCAGGAATAATGATCCCGCCTTTTGTCTTTTCTTCAGCGGCGGCAGCTCGTACAATAACCCTGTCATGCAAGGGGGTTATGCTAACCTTTTTTGCCATACAATTATAAATTTTAGATTGTTTAATTTGTTTCGGACGGCGAAGGTACACCAATATTGTTCCAAATAAACTTTAATACATTACTTGTCAGTTACCGGTAATACTTGGCAGGAAATACTGTTGTGTTGGATGTTGTGTTTTGAATGTTGAATGTATCAATACCTTCGGTTAACAGCCATTTCTCCCTCTGACAGCTGCATTAACCACAACACTCAACACTCAACACACAACACATTCAGGTCCGGAATTTTTGTCAGTACAGAAACATTCTTTTTTCAATTCTTTACCGCCTCTAAAACCCTACCTTTGCCAATTCAAAAAAGTTCTTTACGGATGATAAGCAGAAGAAATATACGGGTTAAAGTAATGCAGGCATTGTACACGATGGAAAGAATGGGCAATGAACTGAAGCCCGGCGAGGCTAACGCCATCTTAAAAAAAGAAATGGAGCAAACGCACCGCCTGTTCATTTACCTGTTATACTTTATTACAGAAACAGCCCGCTATTCTGAAACAGATGCCCGCAACAAGGCCGGCAAACATTTACCAACAGCAGCCGACCTGGCCATCAATACCAAAATTGCAGGAAATGAATTTTTGTGGAAAACAGTGGATGATCCCAATTTTAAAAAGATGGTCACCGATTTCAAATTGTCCTCCAGCATGGACAAAGACCTGCTGAAAAAAATATACGGACAACTTACTGAAAGTCCTGAATACAAAGAATACATCAGCGAACAGAGCCGTGAAAAAAAAGCTGAGAAAGATATCCTCGAATTTATTTTTACCAATCTCCTCCTCCCCAACGAAGATTTTATCAATCATGTGGAAGAACATTTTATCAACTGGGATGATGATGCGGAAATGATGGACCAGCTGGTGATGAATTACCTGCAACGTCCGGCAGGCACAAATTTCAGTGAGATCATCAGCACAGAAAAAATGAATTTTGCGACAACATTGATGCAGACGGTAAAAGATAAAAAAGAAGTGACGCTCGAACTCATCAAACCAAAATTAAAAAACTGGGACGCCGACAGGATCGCCTCACTGGATATGATCATTATACAAATGGGGGTATGCGAATTTTTGTATTTTGAAACCATTCCAACCAAAGTTACCATCAATGAATATATTGACCTTGCCAAAGAATACAGTACAACACAAAGCGGACAGTTTGTGAACGGCATCCTTGATAATATTCACAAAGAACTGAACGCAGAAAATAAGATCCATAAAAAGACTTTTAAAAACAGTACTTTATAAATTTATACCTTTGGAAAAATTTTCGAGCATGAAAAAAATGTGGATTCTTTTTATACTGCCTGTTTCATTTATGTATTGCCAGGACCGCAAGCGTGATAAGATGGCGAACCCATTACAACCGGGGCAGGAAGTGGTTTTCAAAGATACCGCGACTGTAAAAATAATTGACTCCGCTTATAATTTCGGCAAAATATCAGAAGGAGAAAAAGTGGTGTACAGTTACCGTTTTGTAAATATTGGAAAAAATCCGCTCATCGTCAGCAAAGCATCTCCCAGTTGTGGATGCACCATTGCAGAAACGCCGAAAGAGCCCATCAAGACTGGCGATACAGGCTTTATCAAAATTGAATTCAACAGTACCGGCAGGGCCGGTGAAGCACATAAATCCATCCACGTAACTTCGAATGCTTACGATGGCTTTCCGGATCTGCAACTGACAGGCCAGGTGGTAACTGCTGACAAATAAATTAATATGACCCGGACACAATAATCAATCATCAATAATTACACAATGCAATTACAAAGTATTTTTTTACAGGCAGCGCAGCCCGGCGGCGGTTACACCACCATGATCATGCTGGGTGGTATGGTAGTGATCTTTTATTTTTTTATGATCCGCCCGCAGCAAAAAAAAGCAAAAACACAGAAGCAGTTCATCAGCAATATGGGTAAAGGCGACAAGATCGTTACTATTGCCGGCATACACGGTACTATCAATAAAGTAAATGAAGATGGTACGATCATGCTCGAAACTTCTCCCGGCAGCTACATGAAAATTGAAAAAAGTTCTATCAGCATGGAGTGGACCGCCAATATTAATAAAGCGGCTATGGCTACACCGGTGAAGTAGTTTATGGCAAATAGTTGATGGTTCATAGTAAGAAAGTGCTTCCCATGATCCATCAACCATGAACAATGAACCTCATTCTAAAACGGTTGTACCAATACAACCGGTTTTTATTTTAATACAATCACATGCTCAGGATCGGTATCACAGGCGGGATCGGAAGTGGGAAGACCACCGTTGCCAAAGTGTTTGAGACACTGGGCATTCCTGTATATTATGCCGATGATGCCGCAAAACGGCTGATGAATGAACATGATGAACTCAAACAGAAAATAAAAAAACAATTTGGAGAAGCGGCTTATACTGCGGAAGGAAAACTGGACCGTGGTTTTTTATCAGCTATGGTTTTTAACAGCACCCAAAAGATCGCACAGCTTAATGCCATCGTTCATCCGGCCACACTTGCCGACGCTGCGCATTGGATGCAGCAGCAAACAGGTGCCTATGCATTAAAAGAAGCGGCGTTGATCTTTGAAAGTGGCGCCCAGCAGCAACTCGATTATATCATCGGCGTTCATGCTCCCTCCGCTTTACGGGTCCAGCGGACCATGCAGCGGGATAACATTACACGTGAAGAAGTATTATCAAGAATGGATAAACAGATCGGCGAAACAATAAAAATGAAACTGTGTGATTTTATAATTACGAATGATGAACAGGAACTGGTGGTTACACAGGTTTTATTGTTGCATCAGAAGTTCGTGAATGAGTTGTAAGTTTTACGTTTTACGTTATACGTTTTACGTAGTACGTTATACGTAAATACAAATACAGCGTAATAAACAGTATATTATAAACTGGATAACACTGTATTAAATTACAATGTTCTAACTTAAAACGTATAACGTATAACAATTTATAGTCCGATCGCCAGCCTCAACTCTGTATCAAATTCTTCCTGCTTGAATTCTTTTTCCATGAACTTGCGGTAACCGGTTCTGTTATTGACAATTAATGTTGCCGGAATTGAGCCATACCATTTGGGATCTATTTTAGGACAATAATAATCGGCATTGGTCTCATTCAGCCAAACCACCGGCGCAGTATAATTACTTTTTTTTACAAATGCATCGATCTTATCCGGGAAGAAGGATGGCAGATCAATGCTCACGAGCAGGAATTTTATTTTATTGGTCTCGTATTTTTTTACAACACTATGCATGAAAGGTAACTCTGCATTACAGGGCTTACAGAAAGTTGCCCAGAAATTAACCACCACAATTGAATCCTTTGCATCCGCAATCATTTTTTCTACATCCGTGATCTTTACCTTTTGAACGCTCTGCCCCTGCACACCCAGCAGGCCGGTAAACAGTAACATTCCTGAGATCAACAGTTTTATTTTCATGTCTTGACTTTTAGATAACGAAGTTAGCGAAGTTGGGATAGTTGACAAAGTTGAGAAAGTTAACAAGGTAAGTAAGGACACCTATCAACCCTATCAACCTTATCAACTGTATTTACTTTACTGATCCACCAAACCTTCTCTTTGCGCTTTCACTGCGGTAAGTTATTTTTGCAACTCTTAATTGAAGTCCGGCGAATGAACGCATTCAATTATCAATTTTAAATTATTAATTTTTAATTATCATGGCATACGATGTAATTGTTCTTGGCAGCGGTCCCGGCGGTTATCCCGCAGCGATCAGGGCTTCTCAACTGGGTAAAAAAGTAGCAATTGTAGAAAAAGAAAGTCTCGGCGGCATCTGCCTTAACTGGGGTTGTAT
>JBDUCW010000214.1:0-4886 GCA_040003235.1 Ferruginibacter sp.
TCTTCTGTGTGTAAGTTAGGGTTACAGTCTTACAATTGTTACAGCCGTTTTTTTGTCTGTATCAATCCTAATGATATATGCTCCCTGTGGCAGTTGCCTGAGTGAAATTTTATTTTCAGCAGTTTTTAATTGCTGTGTAAGAACAAGTGTGCCCATCATGTTGTAAACGTTCAGCGTTTTCCCAACGATCGTTTCTGCAGTCTTGCAGGTAATGCTGATCATGTCTGCAGTTGGGTTGGGATAAACTTTTACTGGGTCAACCGGCTTTACATCAGTTCCTTTGTCGGCGCTTCCATCATCTCCGATCGGACCACCCTGTGCCTGTGAACTGTCGCAGGCACTTGCTGATAAAAATGAATTGCGTGGACCACCTGTTGCAAACAAAGCACGCATTCTTCTTTTCTGCCCATTCGTAAATTCATTCATACAGGCATCGTCGGTAAAGTCCATAAAATTCATGAACATATCTCCATTGCCGTTAGGTGAACAGGGACTCACATGCGGAAAGGCCGGACAGTAATAATTATAGTATTGCTGTTTAGGCGTATCATCCACTCCATCATCACCGCAGTTGTCATCACCCCAGATATGTTTTACACCCAGCCAATGTGCAATTTCATGTGTTGCAGTCCGGCCTTTATTAAATACAGGGCGCAGATTTCCAACCGTACCGAATGCATCAAAATTAATAGTAACGCCATCTCTTTCTGCCGGGCCCCCGGGAGGCGCTGCATAACCAAGTAATCTCGATCCAAGATTACAGATCCATATATTGAGATATTTTTTTGAATCCCATGCATTGTCGCCACCTTGTGCGCTGTATTTCATCGCATCGTCTGCTTCAAAATAATCACTGTTGGTATGCCGGCGTACAATACCGTTTGTTCTCCTGCTATCAGGATCAACCTGGGCTAAACAGAATTTTATATGTACATCGCCGGCGAACGTTTTAAAAACTGCAGGCGTATTAACTGTGTCTGCATTGAGCCTGCGATAATCCTTATTTAAAACGTCGATTTGGGATTTTACCTGGGCATCACTGATATTCTGATCACTGCTTTTGTATAATATGTGTACCACTACCGGTATCATGATCAGTTCATTTGCCGCAGTATCACGCGAAGCGGATGGAGCATGCAATGTATTATAGATATGATCTTCCACTGCCTGGTAGGCAGCAGCAAGCGTTGGATTGCTCTGCAGTTGCTTTTTACTGTATTCAGCAACGGCACACACGCGCTGTGCATTGGCAGTTATGATGATGCAATAAAAAAATAAAAGACTTACAAATAGTTTCACCGTCCGTTGTTTGTGCCGGTTGAATGGCATACTGATAAAACATCATAGAATGGATGACGGCATACAAAGGATTGGATGTACAACTGCGATGATTAAAAAATCAAAGCCGGAAAAATGTTCGTAGATATTTGGCCGTTTGGGGAGAGGGTAATATCAAGAGTTAAGACCTTTCAAAAATAAGGGAATTTTACCTGAAGTCAAAATATTTATCTTCTTTAACTTCAACCAGCTGCATACTTTACTATTTTTGGGGCTAAATCCCTGTTTTATAATGAAAAGAATTGTTTCCTTTTTTATTGTAACCGTGCTGGCGGCATGCAGCGGAAGTGATAAAAAAAATCTTCCCACCGATGATAATACTGATGCCGACTCTTCACGACAGGCGCCGGTTTCCAATACTGTGCAGGTAATAAAAGCATTGCCACATGATACTGCTTCTTTCACGGAAGGATTGCAGATCTATGACGGAAAACTGTATGAAGGCTCGGGAGATTATGAAAACTCTGCACTTCAGATCGCTGATCTGCAAACAGGCAAGGTGTTACAAAAACATAAAATGGGAAGCAAAGAAATTTTTGGTGAAGGCATCAATGTGTTCAAAGGAAAAATATACCAGCTCACCTGGCAGAGCCATATTGTGTATGTATATGATGAAAAAAATATCAATGCACCCATCAAAACATTTAGCTGGCCTTATGAGGGTTGGGGCATGACCAATGATGGCACAAACCTGATCATCAGTGATGGCAAACCAAATGGCCATTTATATTTTGTAAGTCCGGATAGTTTTAAAATAGTAAAGACACTTACAGTAACCGATAACAACGGTCCTAAAAAAGACCTGAATGAACTAGAGTATATCAACGGTTTTATTTATGCCAATATATGGAACACAAATACGATTGTGAAGATCGATCCTACAACCGGAAATATTCTGTTGGTCATCAACTGCGCCAACCTGCTGGAACAATATGCATTCAAGGAACTGAATGATCCTGACTTTGATAAAGAGGGCAATGTGCTCAATGGCATTGCTTATGATCCCGCTACTAAAAAAACTTATATTACCGGTAAGCGATGGCCGAAATTATTTGAAGTGGTATTGAATTGAGTTTTACGTTGTACGTTGAATGTACTTTATTTCGAAATAATATAAATCTCCGAACTGCATCTGGTCTTATCCGACCATGCTCTTTTATTCGACATCAATCCATTCCAGAATGCACGCACAATGCTTCCTTTACCATTTTTATATTGTTCGCTCAGCATGCTTACATAATAACTGTCGAACCACATGGGTTTTATCAGATCAAGTTTTAGTCCGTGCTGTTCTACCAGCAATTTCATGGAAGTCGGAGAAAAATGATACAGGTGCCGGGGTACATCATAAGCGGCCCAATGCGATCCATATATTGTTGCATCATAAGAAGTATAATTGGGCACCGCAATAAATATCTTTCCTGCCGGCGCTAATATTCTTTTCAGTTGATCCATATAACCATGCAGGTCATGCACGTGTTCCAATACATGCCACATAGTGATGGCATTAAATGAACCGGTTGGCTGGTTAAATAATTCTTCAATGGATAAAGGTTCCAGTCCGTATAATTCTTTTGCTTTGCCCCTCGCGGTTTCATCCGGTTCCAGTCCTGCAACGGCCCAGCCATGTTGTTTCATATCATTTAAAAAAGCACCTGTCCCGCAACCGATATCCAGCAGCGAAGCTTTCAGCAGTCCGGTTTGTTTGATCAACAGTTTTCTTTTGGCGGCCAGGGTTCTGTTTCTTACGAGATGATACAGCGAGTTGATAAAACCTTTTTTGGTATCACTGTGAGAAATATAATTTTCTGATTTATAAAATTCGCCGATGCCGGCCAGTTCCGGAATATCCTGTGTAAACCTTGCTGTGCAGGCATTGCAGTGCCAGATGGCAAATTGCTTTCCAGATACTGTGTGGTCAGTTGCTGTTAGTTGTTGCTGTATCTCGCTGCTGCCACAGACCGGGCAATTATTGTAGTGAATCATTATTGCGCAAATGTAATTTATTTTAGATTTTGAACAACATGGAATAGTTGATAGTCGATACTCAATGGTCCATAGTCCATTGTCCATGATAAGAACAAGATTTTAATGTTGGATATAAAAACATTTCGACCTGAATTGCATGCTATGATCAATGGACTCTCGACATGAATTAAACATTACTTTCAACCGAAAAATATTTCAACTCCCTTTGAAGATCGATATATGGAAGACGTTCCGCCAGTAGTTTCGTTTTCTCAAAATAGCTCTGCAGAAATTTTTTATGCTCCGCAGAAGACGGATTGAATGGCTTGTGATTGAATGCGATCCTGATATCGTTGACCTGTTTCATAATTTCTTTTGACGGCTCATCAATACAAGCAGCAATAAATTTTTCCCATACATAATTGGTAGCAGCGTAATTAGGATGCACCATGTCCTCCGCATAAAAACGATAATCCCGCAGATCATCGATCACCAGCTCATAAGCGGGAAAATAAAATAAACGATCCTCATCATTCAACAATTGATGCACCGCCTGGATCAGTGTTGCTTTGCTGCGGTTATTTTCTACAAACCCTTCGCGTAAATGACGCACAGGACTGATGGTAAAAATTATTTTCAAACCAGGATTGAAGGATTGCAATCTTTCGATCAGCTTTTTTAAATCATTGCTGATCTCATCTGCAGATAATAATCTTTTGTTGAATTTATCAGCCGGTACTTTATGACAATTGGCCACCACCTGTTTATTGTCCAGCTCATATACAAATGCCGAGCCCAGAGTGAGCAGTAACCAATCTGCTTTTTTTAAAAAATCATGTGCTGTTGATTGTGAGTTGTTGATCTTTTGCAGACTTTCATTCTGATCCACCGCAGAAAAACGACTGTGGTGTTCCCAACTATTCCAGCTATCGTTTAGCTGAAATAGATCCGCAGCAGTATATTGTTTGTTATCGATATAAGACTGTACAGATTTGCAGATACTCACCGGGTTAAATAAAATCCCATTCGGATTTTCCAGTACAGAAAATTTATGTTGATTTAATTTCTCCCCAATGTGTTCTGTAAAACAACTTCCTGCCAGCAATAATTTATCGCTGTGCTTTATTTTTATTGAGAAAGGCTTTGGAGAAAATTCTAAATGAAAATTCATGAATCTTTAATAGTTAAATGGCTCTATGGTTAAATTGTTTTTAAAATTGAATTTATATGACCTGCATTATATCATTCGTGCCTCAAAAATGTTCGATGCGATTTTACTGCATTCATGTAATGCATCCATATCAAGATCATTCAGCAGATTCAATTCATTAAAATAAGGGATCATCAGTTCTGTATCCATATTTCCAACCAGGTCATCGCCTGCCATCGGGCATCCACCAATTCCCTTCAATGCACCGTCAAACCGCCTGCAGCCTGCATTTAAAGCTGCATCTACTTTGGCTTTCCAGTTGCTGGCAGTGCTATGAAGATGCACGCCTATTTCAATTGCAGGTAGTGAATCAACCAAAAATCCCGTAATACTTTTTACGCAAAGAGGTCAGGATATCGTACTAGAAGAA
>JBDUCW010000100.1:0-16514 GCA_040003235.1 Ferruginibacter sp.
GTTTTCATAGGGTACGGATTAAAAACGGGCCAGGGTTTCCACCCAGGCCCAATTTATTTAAAGAGCATCTTCAGCTTATTTCAATCTTCTTAAACAGGTATCCTTTTTCTGTAAAAAATTTCAGGACTTCCGGTAAAGCATAACACATTTTTTCCCTGGCTTTTTCACTGTCGTGGAATACAATAATAGACCCGCACCTGGCATTGTTCAACACATTCGCCAAACATTTTTCTCTGGAAATATTAGTGTCAAAATCGGCACTGAGAACGTCCCACATAATTACTTTAAAATCATTTTCACTTGCTTTCAGTTTTCTGAACTGTGACCTTTTTATTCTTCCAAAAGGCGGCCGGAATAACTGCGAATGAATTAATTTACCAGCCTGTTGAACATTTTCGAAATAGATTTCATCTTCTGTTTTCCACCCGTTTAAATGATCGTATGTATGATTGCCCGTCGCATGTCCTTCATCAATGATACGCTGATAAACCTCTGGGTATTGAAAAATATTATTGCCTATACAAAAAAAAGTAGCATGCGCTTTGTATTTCTTCAATTCATCCAATACAAAACCGGTAATGGATGGGTGCGGTCCATCATCAAAGGTCAGATAAATGCTGTTTCCTGTATTCTTAACATCCCAGGTATAGTTCCTGTACAATTTTTTAAGCCAGCCGGGCGTTCTTACAAAATAAAACATGCAGCAAAATAAATTTTTATACCCATTAAACCATGCTTTTAGCCCCGGGTCTATGCTGGCTCAATTAAAAAACCACATTAAACAGATTGTATGAAAACAAAGAACCTTCTTTTTTTAGCTGTTTCAGCAACACTTGTCGGATTTTCATCCTGCAAAAAAACAAGTTCAGCCGTTGATGAATATGAAACCACGTTTGAACTGAGTGCCGATCAGGGCATTGCTGATAATCTTACTGAAGATGCGAATGATGTACTGAATGAAGCTGCAGTTGACAAAAATCTGATGGGTGGCCGCGGAACAGAAACGGCGCAAACCACCAACACACTCAGTTGTGCAGCTATTACAGTTACACCCGCAACCGGTTTTCCAAAGACAATGATCATTGATTTCGGAACCGGATGTACTTCCACCAATGGAGTTGCACGTACCGGTAAGATCACTGTTGTTCTTTCTGATTCATTGCGCAAAAGCGGCAGTACTGCCACCATGACCTTTGATAATTATTTTGTAAATGGTTTTAAAAAAGAAGGCATCATTACCTGGACCAATACCAGTACTGTCCAGATTAAAAGCTGGCAGCGTAAAGTAGAGAATGGTAAGATCACTGCCCCAGGCGGAAATTACTGGCTGCATTATGGTGTAAGAGATATTGTACAGACAGCTGGTGCATCTACACCCTTAAATTTACTCGATGATGTTTATTCTATTACAGGCAATCATACAGTTACCAATGCAGCCGGCAAAACAAGAACCGCTGTTATTTTAACTGCATTGGAGAAAAAAGCCACCTGTACCAATATCGATATGGGAACGGTGAAAGTTCAGGGTCCCAATCATTTTGCTACAATAGATTTTGGAAACGGTACTTGTGATAATATCGCTACTATTTCCATCGATGGCCGACCTTCAAGAACTTTTCTTTTAAGATAGTTTGGTTTTTCTAGTTTAATAAATACAACCGTGAAGAGTCCCTTCACGGTTTTTTATTTTAGTACACAGACGGATTACAGAGATCTTAAAAAATCGATTACATAGATATGTGCTGATGTATTATATTAATCGTATAATTAGCAGTAATTCGTGTAATCCGTATTAATCTGTGTAATCAATACTACTTATTATCTTTGCGGCATGAGTAAAAAAGTACGGGTTCGCTTTGCACCAAGTCCTACCGGCGGTTTACATTTAGGTGGTGTGCGCACTGTTTTATATAATTATTTATTTGCAAAAAAACATGGCGGCGATTTTATCCTCCGGGTAGAAGACACTGACCAGGCACGCTATGTCGCGGGGGCCGAACAATACATTATCGATTGTCTCAACTGGTGTGGCTTACAACCTGATGAAGGTCCGCATGTCGGCGGGCCGTTCGCCCCTTACCGCCAGAGCGAAAGAAAAGAATTATATAGAAAATATGCAGAACAGCTCATTGCAGATGGCCATGCCTATTATGCTTTTGATACCCCGGACGAACTGGATAAAATGAGAGAACTGCTTAAAACAAAAGGTAGTCATAGTTTGCAATACGATCATCATGTAAGGATGAACATGCGTAACTCATTAAAGTTGTTGGCAGACGAAACAAATTCTTTGCTCAATGCAGGAACGCCTTATGTAATAAGAATAAAAGTAGATCCCGATGACCAGGTTTTATTTACAGATATGATCCGGGGTGATATTAGTTTTGATACCAACAATGTGGATGATAAAGTTTTATTGAAAGCAGATGGCATGCCCACATATCACCTGGCTGTTGTGGTGGATGACTTCTTAATGCAGATCACTCATGCATTCCGCGGCGAAGAATGGCTGCCCAGTGCGCCCGTTCATATTCTGTTATGGAAATATTTATTTGGTTTAGACAAGATGCCGCAATGGGCACATCTTCCATTGATCTTAAAACCAGATGGCAATGGCAAACTCAGCAAACGCGATGGTGACCGGCTTGGGTTCCCTGTGTATGCTATGGATTGGAAAGATCCCAAAACAAATGAAATTACCAAGGGCTTTAAAGAACTGGGATTTCTTCCGGAAGCTTTTAATAATTTACTCGCAGTGCTTGGCTGGAATGACGGAACCGAACAGGAAATATTTTCTTTGGAAGAACTGATTGAAAAATTTTCGATCGAACGTGTACATAAAGGTGGCGCCAAATTCGATTTTGAAAAAGCAAAGTGGTACAATCACGAATGGATTAAGAAAACTGCAGTTGAAGATTTACGTGCAAACGTGAAAGAAGTTTTTGAATCGAACGGTGTGAAGATTACAGATGAAAATTATCTCGACAAAATAATTACCCTGGTAAAAGACCGCTGCACATTGATCCCCGATTTTTTTACACAGGGCGGTTTCTTTTTCAATGCGCCGCAACAACTGGATACTGATGCCGTAAAACCAAAATGGAATGCTGATAAGGCCGCTTTCTTTGTTGATTTCTGCACTCAACTGAAAGCCATGCCCGATTGGGAATTATCAACCATTGAAAATGAATTTAAAACGCTGGCCGCAACAAAAAACATTAAACCCGGTGAATTGCAATTACCTTTCCGCGTAATGCTGGTAGGCGGCAAATTTGGTCCGGCAGTTTTTGAAATTGCCGCATTGCTTGGCAAAGAAGAAACGATCCGCAGAATCAATTATGCATTGACATTATTTTGATTTTTAAAACTGTCTTTCATTTTTTTTGGCTTAGATATTTCTGCTCCTTTTCATGCCTGGAATGAAGGCTCATCATGTATTATGCTCCTATCATAGTTACTAAGATTCAGGAATTATCGCTTATTGAATAGTCTAACGCTTTGAAAAAATCATCAACTATTAATTATCAATTATCCATTAATAAATAATATCGCTCTCACTTAAACCGTTATATCCTTCCTTGGTCTTAAGCCAAATCCTTCAAATGAAACAAATCATACTACTGATCATTATTGTTTTTTGTATTTCAAATTTTTCATGTAAAAAATCAGGTAGCGATCCTGTTCCTGTTCCACCAATCAGCGATAGTTTTACCGTGACCGTTATCAATGGTTATGGCAGCAATAAATATAAAGTCGGCGACACCGTTCATATCTGGAGTAAAGAATACAGTACCACACAATTGTTTGATACATGGTCCGGCGATAACAGTTTGCTCAATAACAATGATTGGCATGCGTGGTTTGTAATGCCGGCCCGGAATGTTTCTTTTACCGGATCTATCAAGAATACTGCTGCCTTCAATTTAAATTTTGAACAGATCCGTGGGCGCGACCGGCTAAAGCCTGTCTATTCATATTTTCCTCCTTCGCACAAAGGCATTGTTTTTTTATTGCATGGAAGTGGTGGCAGTGCTGCACAGATCACCGGACAGTTTGAAGCGCAACAGCTGATCAGGGAACTGGTGAACGATGGTTTTGCCATCATCGTTACAGAAGCCGAAGAAGCCACCACCGGCGTTGATGTAGATGGCGATGGCAAATTACGTTGGGCACTAACGCCCGCCGATACCCTGACGAATATTGATTATATTAATATCCGTAACATCACCGATACTTTTTATAACCGTGGCACTACCAGCAGAAGTAAGCCACGCTATTCCGTGGGCATGAGCAATGGCGGCGCTTTTTCAGGAGCATTAAGTTATATCTATTCCTATAAATGTGGTATCAGTTATTGTGCGCAGGCACTTGGCGCACTCGCCAGCTTTTCCAATATACCATTTCAATATTGCATGCAGCGTTATGATAACAATCCTGATGTAGGCGCTGCCGGTAATGCAGCGGCATTGATCAATTCACAAACCTTAACTTCGAGAGGTATCTGCAGTAAATATTTTATCAATGAACATTCACCATTATATCCGGAACGTTTTGCAAGAAGAACTGATATCAGCATTGCCACTTCAACCGCACTCTTCAATGAATTAAAAAGCAAAGGTTTCCTGAATGCAAAAAATTATTTTATCGGTTATTCCTCTTCTTTCCAAACTGCATTTCAGACGGCACCTACTCAATTTCCGGTATACCTTTCTCTCACACTGAATCAAAAAGTTTTTTTCCTGGAGCAACTGGATTGCTGCATCACCGATCATCAGATGTACAGCGATTTTTCAAAACTGTCTTTGAAGTTTTTGAATACACAATGTCTGTAATTAATTGAAAATTTAAAATTGAGAATTAAGAATTCCTTAGGTTCGAAGGGTTTTTAAGATCTGAAGGATTTTCCGATTTGAAGAATTCTTCATTTTTAATTCTTAATTTTTAATTCCAACGAAAAGGCTTTCATTAAATTTGCGGTTATGAATGATCGCCCCATAAGAGTTCTGGTTGCAAAGGTTGGCCTGGATGGTCATGACCGCGGCGCCAAAGTAATTGCTACTGCTTTGCGTGATGCCGGAATGGAAGTAATTTATACCGGTCTCCGCCAAACACCTGAAATGGTCGTCAATGCTGCATTGCAGGAAGATGTTGATGCGATCGGCATCAGTATTTTAAGCGGAGCACACAATACTGTTTTTCCCAAGCTCATCAACCTGATGAAAGAAAAAGAAATGAATGACGTACTGCTGACGGGCGGTGGTATCATTCCTGAAGATGATATGAAGTCGCTCAATGAAATGGGTGTAGGAAAACTTTTTGCACCCGGCGCTTCTACTTCAGACATTGCTGATTATATAAAAGACTGGGTAAAAAGGAATAGAAGTTTTTAAATTTGAGTAATCATATTGGAATTGATAATTGATAATTGATAATTGATAATTGATAATTTTTTCAAGACAAACCATTCTCCTCTTACAAATCAACCTGCTGATCAAAGACAGTTTACTATTCCAGTCATAAAACATTATCAATTATCAATTATCCATTTTTTACCTTATCTTAGTTTCTGTCCACGATTGCTTCCGTAAAATTATTTACCAATAACTGTATCCATAAATTCTGTTTATGAGTGATGCCTTCTTATTGCAATCGTATAAGGAAAATCCACTGGTCTGGGACGAAATGTTCAGCCAGGCGGGCATCAGGCCCACTTATGAAAATTTTGTTTTTGCCATTGCAGGACTTTCGTCCCTCGAAATGACCCATAAAGATGAGCTCGCCAAAAAACTTTTCATGAGCCAAGGTATTACATTTACTGTTTACAGTAGTGGCGAAGGCATCGAAAAAATATTTCCTTTCGATATCGTTCCCCGCATCATCAAAGCCGATGAATGGAAATTGATTGAAGCAGGTATCAAACAAAGACTGAAAGCCCTCAACATTTTTCTAAAAGATATTTATGACCAGCAGTTCATCATCAAGGATGGGATTGTTCCTGCAAAACTCATTTATTCCTGTCCCAATTTTTTAAGGGAGATGGTAAATGTGGAGGTGCCTTTCAACATTTACACACATATCGCCGGTGTTGATCTCATCCGTGATAACGATGGGCAATTTTATGTGCTCGAAGATAATCTGCGCACACCCTCCGGCGTTTCCTACATGCTCGAAAACAGAAGTATCACCTACCGCATCTTTCCAGACCAGCTTCCAAAAAATAATGTATTACCGGTAAAAGATTATCCGGATCTTTTATTGAGAAATTTACTCGCATTGTCGAACAGGCAAAACAGTAATGCCACAGTTGTGCTGCTTACACCCGGTATTTTTAATTCCGCTTATTTTGAACACAGCACCCTTGCAAGGCTGATGGGCATTGAGCTTGTGGAAGGACGTGACCTGGTAGTTGATAATCATAAAGTGTACATGAAAACCACAACAGGCCTCCGTCAGGTAGATGTGATCTATCGCCGTGTGGATGATGAATTTATTGATCCGTTGGTATTTCGTGCAGACAGTATGCTGGGGGTTCCCGGATTATACTGGGCTTACAGAAAAGGAAATGTGAGTATTGTAAATGCAATGGGCAATGGTGTTGCAGATGATAAGGCCGTATATGTGTATGTGCCCGACATGATAAAATATTATCTCAATGAAGAACCGATCCTGAAAAATGTACCTACTTATCAAATGGCGGATACAGCCAACCGTAAGATGACGTTTGAAAACATGGATAAGATGGTGATCAAAAAAACAAATGAGTCCGGTGGTTATGGAATGCTCATTGGTAACAGTGCAACAGAAGAACAGATGGATGCATTCAGAAAAGCAATTGATGAAGATCCGCGAAGTTATATTGCACAGCCCATTATTAATTTATCATCAGCACCCTGTTATATCGATGGCATTTTACAACCGAGAAGAGTAGACCTCCGGCCTTTTGCGCTGTATGGTCCCGATGGCATTGATATTGTTCCGGGCGGATTGACAAGAGTTGCACTCCGCGAAGGTTCGCTGGTAGTCAACTCTTCACAAGGCGGTGGCAGTAAGGATACATGGGTGTTAGCTTAATTAAAAATTAATAATTGATAATTGATAATTTTTTAGGTTTATTGTTGCATTATCAATTTGAAATTAATACTGGTTAAAAAATGAGAACCGTGGCAGGTCGACTAACTATCAATTATCAACTATCAATTATCAATTAACTAAAAAATGCTCAGCAGAGTAGCAGATTCAATTTTCTGGATGGCGCGATACATGGAACGTACCAATGGTATGCTCCGGATGTTGCGTACCAATTATGTTGCATCACAAAGTGAGCAAACGGGTTTCAGCTGGCGTTCTGTTTTGCAGACTTACGGTGACCTGGAGCCTGAGCAGCTGGACACGATCCATTTCTCTGCAAAAAAAGTAATGGCCCATTTATTACATGATCGGGAACACATCGGTTCTGTTCTCAACATGATCACACTGGCCAGGGAAAATGCCAGGTCCGTACAGGATCATATCACCAAAGAAGTTTGGCAATGTCTGAATGAATATTATCATCTTGCCCGTGATCCGCATATCGAATCAAATATAAAATCCGGAGATCCTTTGACAGCACTCGATGCATTGATCAGGCATGGCATGCTCTATCATGGCACTGTTGATATTACAATGGCAAGAGGTGAAGGGTTTAATTACCTTAACATTGGTAAATATTTAGAACGGGCAATTCTTTCTGCAGACATGGTAAATATAAAGCTGAATGAGATGAACTACGATCTGCATCAACCTGCAGAAGCACCGCAATGGCGCTACCTTTTGTATTCATTGTCCGGTTATGAATTATATCTGAAAACATATCGTGGCGCATTGCAGCCAGATACCGTGTTGAAACAGGTAATGTACAATACAGCTTTCCCGCATTCCGTTTTATATTGCCTGAAACAACTCAACCGTTATTTTGAAAGATTGAAATCTGAAAGTCTGCCTGAAAGCTATAACCGGCTTGAGTTTTTAATCGGCCGGGGCATGAACAATGTCAAGTACAGTAACCTGCAGAATAAAGACGGCGAATCTTTAAAAAATTTTTTATCACAAACAAGGAATGAGCTTTTCGAAATATCAGGATCATTCAGCCAATATTATTTTGGCAACTCATAAAATCAACTGAAGAATAAATTCATGGCTACTTACCGCATTAAGCACATTACCAGGTACAGTTACGCTTCAACCGTCATCGACTGTGCCAACCAGATCATTCTTTATCCGATCAATGATGAACAACAGCTGGTAAAAAAACATGAACTCATCATTTCCCATCACCCTGAAATAGAAGAGTTCATTGATTATTTCGGCAACCGTGTTGGCATGTTCAGTATTATTAAACCGGTAAATGAAATCAGCATAGAATCCAATATCGATGTGGAAACTATACCGTCCACAATTATCTATGATGACATCACAAAAACTGCTGAAGAAAAATGGAACAGTCTCGCAGAAATGCGGGATCAATTTCCGTACATGGATTTTTTAACCAATCAGAATTTTGATTGCTACGAAAATGTAAAAGAAACAGCAGCAAAATTATTCAGTGCAGCCGCAACGCCTTTTGAGAATGCACTGGAACTTTCAAAATACGTTTATGATAATTTCGAATACCAGAAAGGTGTTACCAGTGTGGAAACAAAAATGGATGAAGTCTGGAAAATGAAAGCCGGTGTCTGCCAGGATTTTGCGCACATTCTTTTGGTGATGTTGCGTATGATGGGCATCTCTGCACGTTATGTAAGCGGATACATCTGCCCGGTAAGCAATGAACTGCGGGGTGAAGGTGCTACGCATGCCTGGGTAGAAGTGGCCATGCCTTTTGCAGGCTGGATCGGTCTTGACCCAACCAACAACTGCATTGTCAATGACCGTCATGTACGGCTCGCCGTGGGAAGAAATTTTTCTGACTGCACTCCAGTAAAAGGAACTTACAAAGGCTCTTCAGAGCATACACTTGAAGTTTCGGTAACGATTGAAAATGGTCATATTAAAACAGCAGCTGAAATTGCAGCCGGCCCCATTGTATTCAGCTACCAGTCTAAGAATCCTGCTGCTGATAATAATTCTTACCGGCGGTTTATGGAGATACAACAGCAGCAGTAATACAGGAATATTGAACAGGGAACAAGGAATGCCCAACAAGGAAATAAATACAAATGTTCAATAATCAATGCTCAATTTTCAATATTGAAAGCAGACATTTCTTCCACTTAAATTTCCTATCCAGTATCGAGGTGTTCAACTTGAACATTGAGCATTGAAAATTGATTATTGAGAATTTTATTGAATTCTTTAGTATTTAAAAACTGCTTTCTATCCCATCACTTCGAAATTCCTTGTTCCTTGTTCGGCATTCAGTATTCATATTACCGGTCAATCCACTTTCTGAACTCCGGCGCTTTATCACGACTGATATCAACTTCCAGTTTGATCGGTGGTTTTATGCTGATCGTAAGCTTTGAATTTTCTCTAGGCCTTACACTCTGTATCGCATCAATATTGATAATGCATTGCCGGTTAGCGCGGTAAAAAACTGCAGGATCAAGTAAGACTTCAATCTCTTCCATACTTTCAAAACTCAGGATATGTTTTTCTCCTGAAAAAGTATATATATAATGAAGATGCTCTTTATAAAAACAGGCGATGTCACTCGTATTTATAGGCAGCCATTGATTTCTCGCCTGCACAATAAATTTTTCTTTGTAGACTGATGCATGTCCCGTGCGTTGCTGATTTACAGTTTGCAGCAATTCTTTTATGCCTGCAGGATAAGGTGATTTACTTTCAATGATCTTGCGGCATTTATCAATCGCTCTTTTCAGTTCTTCTCTTACAACAGGCTTCAGCAGGTAATCAACACCATTTACCTTAAATGCTTTTACTGCATACTGATCATACGCCGTTGTAAAAACAACCGGACAGGTCAGTTTAAATTCATCAAACAAAACAAAGCTGATCCCGTCAGACAACTGCACATCCATAAAAATAATATCCGGTTCCGGATTTTGCAGAAACCATTTGCGTGCAACTTTTAAACTGGGAATTATATCAGCCACTTTTAATGAATCATCAACTTCTGCAATCGTTGCTTCCAGTTCCCTGGCCAGTAATTGTTCATCTTCCACGATCAGTACATTCATATCAGGGGAATTTTAACGGTAAAATATTTTTCATCTTTTGTGATTAATACAGGCCTGCTGTCAAGATGCAGGTACAAAAACTGCAGGTGTTTCAAACCATATTTGTTGGAAGTATCTACAAAATCTTTTACCTGGAGATTGTTGCTTACAACAAGATAATTATCCTGTTCCGTTATTTCGATAATCAGCGGTGTATCACTATCAATAAGATTATGTTTGATCGCATTTTCGATCAGATTCTGAATGGTGACCGGCACAATCTTTTTATAAAGCGATTCTTCAGGCACCATTATATTAACCTGCAATCCTTCACCAAAACGGGTTTGCTGCATATCACAATAACCTCGGGCAAATTCAAGTTCATCTTTTAAGGGAACCAGTTCATGTTCTGAACTTTTTAAAATATAACGGTAGTTCAACGACATCTTATCCAGAAAATCAGCAGCATTCTGTTTATCGATCCGGATCAGGCTCCGTAAAGAAGTTAATGAATTAAAAAGAAAATGCGGATTTAATTGTTGCTTCAGACTTTCATATTGCACGATCGCTTTTTCCTTTTCCAATGCCTGCGATTTATTCTGTAAAGAATAGATCCTTTCTTTTTGTGCGATACGGTACCGGTATATCGCATACAGCATTGCAGCGATCAGTAAGCCGGCCAATGCCCAGAACCATTTTGTTTTATAAAAGACAGTACCGATGTGTATAGACATTGTATTGTCGCTCCCATTCCAGTTCGTATTATCTGCGGAAGCTTTGAAATGAAAAACATAATCACCACCGGGAACATTTGTATAATTGATCTGCCTTTCTTTTGTATAGATCCATTCTTTATTAAAAGGTTCAAGTTTATAGGCATACCATATCTCCTGCGGATTGTGATAATTAAATCCGGTAAGTTCCAGTGTAAAAAAATTCTCATCATATTTTAACCGCAGGGCTTTCAATTCTTCAGGATTGGTACTGATGGTATAGTCCTGATTAAAAACTTTAAAAGCGGATATGTAAACATCCACATCCGGTTTTCTTTCTTTATAATCCAGAGGACTAAAAACCAAAAAACCTTTCAGGGAAGGATATACAAAATCGCCCGATAAAGTTTTAAAAGCAACCTGTTCATTGAATTCAAGCGAAGGCAATCCATCTTTTAAAGAAAAAGATCTGAAGGAATGCCGGCTGCTGTCGAGCATGAACAAACCTTTGCCGGTGCCGATCCAGAGCCGGTTTTTTTCATCTACCATCAGTTCAGATGCATTCACAGTTTTCAATCCTTCATCCTCCCGGTAATTTTTAAATTTCTCCGTAGCCGGATCATAAGAAGTAATGCCTTCATTACTTGCAACCCAGATAAAACCATTCTTATCTTCTGTAATGGACCTGATATTATTATTGATGAATGATGAGTCGCTTTCATTTTTCATCCAGTGCTTTGCAATGCCTGATTGTGGATCATACATGATCAATCCGTTTTTGTAAGTGCCCATCCACATTCTTTTATGGCTATCTTCAAAAAGTGAAAGAAAATTATAATGGCAATAAGTTGCCATTGCTGCAACCTGTTCAAAATTTCTGAATGTATTGGTTGTATAATTATATTGGAATAGTCCTTCGCGGCTACCGATCCAGATATTTTTTTCGTGATCCTGAATCAATGCCCAGAAAAAAGAATAAGGCATTGAATCTTTTACTCCAAAAAAATCCATATGATCTTTTGCAGGGTTATAACGGTTAAGTCCCTGTGCAGTGCCTATCCAGATACAATCATGATCATCGTGCAGCAGGCAGCGGACAGAATTACTGTACAGTTGCGTCGGACGGTCATTTTCATTTCGCCAGTAACGGAAACTGCCCAGCGAAGTTTTGTAAACTGAAAGTCCGCTTACATTTCCAAGCCACAGATCGCCTTTATTATCCTGTGTTACTGCCCTGGCCCAGTTATCAGGAAAATTCAGCTGCTGGTTATAGTCGGGAAGTATGGAATGAAACAAATTATCATCGGGATGAAAATAATTTACACCATATCCTTCTGTGCCCAGCCAGATAAAACCCTGTTTATCCTGGTAAATGCTGTTCAGATTGGAACTTGAGATACTTGATGGTTGAAGCGGATTTTTTCCGAAGCGTATAAATTTATTATTGCTGGTATCATATAAACAAAGCCCGGTGCCAGAAGTACCGATCCATAACCTGTTATGCGAATCATTGAAAAAATAACTTACATGATTGTTGGGAACATTTGTTTCTGCAAGCAGAAAATTTGGAAGCAGTTCAAATTTTGTAAAAAGCGGATCTGTCTTTAAAATACTTTCTCCATTTCCGCCATAAGATATCCATATCGTACCGTGGCTATCGATTGTTACTTTATCGGTCCGTTGCCCGCGAATGGGTTTCAGGTCAATAAGGGTTACCTTTTTTTTTAGAGGTTGATATATAACAAGACCTGTATCGGTGGCGAGATACAGCCATTCGTTCTTCGCAGCGAAAATGTCATTCACCGGCCGCTTTAGTAATGCAGCATTTTCAACTGCATCAGCAGACGCATAAGTAAAACTGCCGGTTGAAGGATGAAAAAAAGCAATGCCTTTTGCAGCCGCACAAACAATCGTATCATGACCTGTTTCCATTATTTTACGGATCTGAATTCCTTTGGTAGCTGCCTGTAAAATAAAATGTGATGTGGGATAGTCAAAACGGTATAAACCATTCTGGAAAGAGACCCAGATATTTTTATCTCCATCACATAAAAGCCCCTGAACAAAATTATCCGGCAATGAATAAGGTTCTTTTTCTTGATGCACAAAAGTTTCAACTGTATATCCATTGTAACGGCAAAGTCCATTAAGCGTACCGATCCAGATATAACCATATTTATCCTGTGTCAGCGCCCTGACCACACTATTGCTGAGTCCGTCGCTGGTAGTGATATGAGTAAAATTATAAGAAGCGGGTTGCGCATGTGTATTGATGAACAAAAACAGCAGCGGAAATAGTAACCGGTAACGGTTGTTTATATTTTTCCAAGGGGTGATTGCTGATAAATATCCGCCCATATTATTTTTAAGTAAGGTTAAGTTTATTTATCATATCCTGCAGCATCAATCATGGCATTGGAAAGAATACCGTAACATGCTGCCCATGCAGCTTTCACTTCCTCATTCCAATCGCTGCCCAAACCCTGTTCGAGCGTCCACAGCAATGCATCTCCTACAACTTCATAATGCAATGGCTTTACAGCATATCCAACATGCCGTATGGCAAGTTCCTTAATTTCCACCGTTATTTCATCAAGCCTGTCAAGCCTCGCAACAATAACACTGAGCATGTCCACCAATTTTTTGTACTGAACATTCATAGAAGCAGAAAACATTTTTCGCAGGGCCGGCATTTTAAAAAAAAGACGGCTGTAAAATACATCGCCTACCAGTAAGGGATCGATGCTTCTGAATATACTCCAGGACCTTTTTATCAGTATGATCTCTGCCTCGTTCATTTTTTGCATTGTGTAATCTTGTTTTTAAAAATATCCTACCCAAAGACATTGAAGGTTATTGCAGTTAATTTTTTCAGCGCCTAAACCTTCAGAAATTTATATCCCGCTTTTTTTTAATTCATCCTTTCGCCTGAAAAATAGGCCAGTAAAGGAATGAGCAGAATAACAAGCAATATCAATAAGGGAAGGGCTGCTATCAATGCAGCTGTTTTATACCAGCCATAATGATAGAATACCCTTGATGATGCAATCAATCCGATCGCTCCAAATAACAGTAACCAGTAATTCAAAAGATCGGCTGCACTTTTTTGCGCAATAATGCCGGATGTATATAATCTAACCAGAAGCAGGACCAGTGCAGCCGCAATGATCATTTCTCCAGTCCAGCATATCCAGAATATTGTTTTCATTTATAAATTTTTAATTCGGCTATCAATATTCTGCCAACGCTTCATGCTTTAATTTATCTGCTTCCGCAGGGCTGATCTTTTTTCCATTCCAGATTGCAGATTCCCAATCGCCATACATTGCATTGGGAAGAATGATAAACAGATCTCCGAATAAAGCACTGTTATCCCGCACCAGATTGCAACGTGTGTAAGCAGGTTGCTGATAAAACATTTTATCAAAATCATTCAGGTTATCACCGAGCAATAATGCAAGCGTGTATTGTTTCCTGATTTTTTGCCTGCGTAATTCTTTGTCTGATGTGGTATCTTTCATGATCACATGTAAACTGTCTGCCTGTGGAAATCCTGCATCAGCAAGATTTTTAATGGTAGCTGTTCTTTCTTCGGGCCTGCGGTTGCTCACATAAAAACATTGTATTCCCATTTTATCGGCGTATTGAAAAAAGGCAACAGCACCGGGTAATGCTCCAGCCACTGCTTTGGCGGTCCAGTCTTTCCAGTTGCTTTCAGTGTAAGTTCTGTGATGCAGAATATCACCCGCCTGCTGCGGACTGTTGTCCAGCACGCTTTCATCAATATCTGTTACAATCGCCAATGCCTTATCATCTTTTGTGTGCATGGAGATTTTTTCATTGAGTTTCATTTTTGCGAGTGAGAAAGCCTGATAACATAAAGCCTTGTATTCCCCGCTGCGCTGTTGCCATAGCACTGCATTCAGACTGTAATCCAATGTTGTTATACTTCTGGAGCTGCTATTGTGCGTTACTGCTGCAGGCGCTTGTGCATTTGCAGCAAGACTTACAACCGATGCAAGCAGCGCAACTATTTTTTTCATTACATTTTTTTTGCAAAAGAAGAGGGAAATCATGATTCAACAATTTTATTTTTAGCAAAGGGCGTTTACAGTTTAGGTAACGGACGCTTATTAGTTTTGATTGATTAAAAAAGTTTTTCTGAGCATTTTCAATACTTCAGATTTACGGCGTCTGGAGAGTTCAGCTTTGGAAAGATCTTCCATTACGATATTACCGTCATTGGCAATACGCGTGATATATCTCCTGTTAACAAGGTGCGACCGGTGCGTACGCAAAAAACCAAAGGGCAGCAGCGCTTCTTCAAATTCTTTCAGCACTTTGGAAGCAAGGATCGGTTTCCGATCTGTAAAATATATATTGGTGTAGTTACTGGAAGATTCCATTCTTACTATTTGTTCAGGAGAAAAATAATAAGTACCATCATTGGTTGCAAGT
Source organism: Ferruginibacter sp. (assembly GCA_040003235.1). Taxonomy (GTDB): domain Bacteria; phylum Bacteroidota; class Bacteroidia; order Chitinophagales; family Chitinophagaceae; genus Ferruginibacter. Next base: position 15,329 of record JBDUCW010000100.1, read on the forward strand.
ACCAGGCGATAAGCGTTAGTATTGTTGTAGTTATTATTGTTGGTCATTGTTTCGATTTTTTGATGAACTTTCAATTACAACACAAATATGCACCGACTAAAAAGAGGAATAAAATTTATAGCAGGCGATCGTATCATTTTCCTGCTGAACCGTAGAAACAGTTGACTGAAGCGTTTGGTAACTTTTAACCTGGACTACCTGAAGCAAAATCTAAAAATGAAAAAATACGCATTTAACTAAACTTACACTTGCATAAAACCTATAACTTACAACTTATAACTTTTCAAAATGTACACAACCATCTTAACCAATGTGGATAGCGGCATCTGCACTATAACGATCAATCGCCCCGACAAATTAAATGCGCTGAATAAAACCATTATCGAAGAATTAAGCTCTGCGCTTGATGAAGTATATCACGACCCCAATATTAAATGTGCCCTCCTCACCGGCAGCGGACCCAAAGCATTTGTTGCCGGCGCAGATATCTCTGAATTCTTAACATTGAATGCTGCTGCTGGTACAGATCTCGCCAGGCGCGGGCAGGAAATGGTATTTAATAAAATAGAAAATTGTCCAAAGCCTGTTATTGCAGCAGTCAATGGTTTTGCACTGGGCGGTGGTTGCGAACTGGCCATGGCATGTCATTTCAGGCTTGCGTCGGACAATGCAAAATTCGGTCAGCCCGAAGTAAACCTCGGTTTGATACCTGGTTATGGCGGCACACAACGACTTACTCAACTGGTTGGAAAAGGAAAGGCAATGGAACTGATGATGACCTCGGCCATGATCAATGCAACAGAAGCAAAAGAATTGGGCCTTGTTAATTATGTAACTGCTCCGGAAAATTTACTGGAACAAAGCAAACAATTACTGCAGCAGATCATGAGTAAAGGCCCCGTAGCCATCAGCAAAGTGATTGCAGCCGTTAATGCTAATTTTAATCGCTCAAAAAACGGTTTTGAAGAAGAAATAAAATTATTCGGTGAATGTTTTGGCACCTATGAAATGAAAGAAGGTGTAACGGCTTTCCTGGAAAAACGTAAGGCAAATTTCTGAAGGCTTATAACACGAATTTTTTTCACTAATTACACGAATTATAAAACACAGATTTTTTATCTTGCAGTGCCAACTCAGCACTCAGCACTCAGCACTCAGCACTCAGCACTCAGCACTCAGCACTCAG
>JBDUCW010000101.1:0-16476 GCA_040003235.1 Ferruginibacter sp.
TTAAAAAAGAAATTTAAAGGTGCCAGTGTTTCGGTTACTGCCGGAGAAAATAATACTACACTTCCTTATGCAGGCGGCATTTCATTGCATGATGGCCAGACACACCAGGTAGATTTTTCTGCAGGCACTTCTGGTAAAATAGGCTACATTAATGTTTCAGGACAATACCTTCAACGCGAGCGCACCAACCGCAGCGGCAATGATAATATTCCTTTATTGTATGTAGGCAATGCCGGCGCATTTCCCAATACACAGGCCGGTGTAAGTACTGTTGATTACCGGCGTTTTTTATTGGATTATGATAAATTGCTTGCGCAGCAAAGAGGTTATGACAGACATAATATTTATGCAGGCCAATCGGAAGCAGCCAACTATGGCGGCTTTGTAAATGCAGGCATTCCTTTTTCCGTTAATACAGAATTTTATCTGACCACAGGTTTTTCACATCGCAACGGATTTGCTACTGGCTTCAGCCGCAATCCCAATACTGTATCGCAACAGGCAGTAACAGGCGATGGTAGTTATTTTTATCCCGATGGATTTCTTCCGGAGATCCATACCACGATCGATGATGGATCTGTGATTGCCGGTATAAAAACAAATATTGCCAAATGGGGATTTGATGTAAGCGAGACCTACGGCAAAAACAAGATTGGTTATAACATACAGAATACCGCCAATGCTTCGCTGGCCGCAACCGATTTTGTGCAAGCCTCTTTTGATGCAGGTAAACTTTCTTTTTCGCAGAGTACTTTCAATTTAGACGTTGACCGGAAATTAAATTTAGGCTCGGGAGATGTCAATGTTGCTTTTGGTGGTGAGATCCGCAATGAAAAATTCGGTATTGAAGCCGGTGAAGCCAACTCTTATATCAATGGAGGAAGATTGGCCAGTGTTCCTGTGATACCTTCTTATCCCGGTACTTTCGGCACTTCTACAACTTCCGGCGCTACTGTCGTTCCCGCAGCAGGCTCGCAGGTTTTCCCCGGTTTTAAAGATGTGGATGCACTAAGCGAAAAAAGAAATGTATATGCTGCCTATGCAGATCTTGAATTTACTTTTGATAAATTATTACTGGGTGCTGCAGGCCGTTATGAAAGTTATAAAGAGAAAACAGTAACATACAACGGCAGTGGATTGAAACTCACAGCACGATATGAATTTACAGACAACTGGGCATTCCGCGGCTCTGCCAGTACAGGTTTCAGGGCGCCTTCACTACACCAGCGTTATTTCCAAAACACGTCTACACAGTTTGTAAATGGTGCACCTTCCAATTCATTAACCGCCAACAATGATAATTCCATTGTAAGAAATGCTTTCGGCATCAATGAACTCAAGCCTGAAAAATCAACCAGTTTCACTGCGGGTTTTGTTGGCAGGTTTGGAGACGGCTTTACATTAACGGTAGATGGTTATATGATCAATATTAAAGACCGAATTGTATTATCAACGCCGTTTAATTATTTCAGTACCAATCCGGATTCTGTAAATTTTAAAACACCCACTCAGAAAATTTTCCAGGCGAATGGCATCAATCCATTGCAGACAGCGGCTTTGCAATTCTGGACCAATGCTATTGATACCAAGACAAAAGGTATTGACATTGTGCTTACCAAAAGATACAAGTGGGGCAATGGCGGTGGAAATATTTCATTGGCTGCTAATTTTAACCAGAACAAAGTTGATGGTCCGTTGCATACGAATTCCGTTATCGACAAACCTGAAAATAATCCCAGCGTTGCTGATCCACAGAATAACAATCCTGCAAATGATCTGAGTCTTTTATTATTCGACCGGGTACAGCGCAGCAGGCTGGAAGATGCACAACCAAAAAACAAGATCAATCTCACCGCAAATTACAGCATCAAAAAAGTTGACTTTTTAGTAAGGGCAGTTCGTTTTGGAGAAACTGTTCTGTTAAGTGCTACCGATCCCAAAGCTGTTAAATCAAATGGCGTTTACTGGAATGATGTTGGGCTTGGTGCTGATCAGACCTTCAAAGCAAAGATCACTACGGATATCGTAATTACTTATCGTTTCTGTCCTGCAATTTCTTTTTCAGCAGGTGCAAACAATCTGTTTGATGTTTATCCGGGCAGATTATTTATCGATCCGCGCAATGATCCCTCCGCTGTTTATGCCAATCCCAATAACCCAACAGCATTGTCCACTTCAAAAACAGATGGTGGATACAGCGCAGGTAGAGATCTTACCAACCGCGGCCGGTTCCTGTATGGCAGCAATCAGTTCGGTAGCAATGGCCGTTATGTTTTTGGAAGATTGAATATTGATCTTGTTCAGTTAACGAAGAAGAAGAAATAGAACACAGATTTTTATGGTCTTCATTATAAGATATGATTTTTTACGGTCAATTTTTATTGGCCGTAAAAATGGATACCGCCGGGTATAGATAATTAAATAAAAAAATCAGCGCAGATCCTGCAATCATAAAGATCAGCGTTCTGCAATACAAAAGCGGATGATAAAAATCACCCGCTTTTTTGTGCTTAGTGTTCTTAACCAGGAATATTTATAAGGCACAATAATAATTTTTCCTCCAAAAAATTATCATCCGCTCTGAAAACATCCTGGTGATTGATAATTTACAATGCAACCCCCGCCGCATTATATCCAATACCAATTTATTATATCCAAAAACCCGATTGATAACGATGTGTACAGTTCTGTGTTCTTATCTTGATAAACCAAAGATGAAAAATATTTTTCACCGGCATTATTCATAATTAGTAAACGGCTGCTGTCAAATAGTAAACGGTTGACAAACGCAAGCTGTCGATAGTCAACCGCTAACTGAAAACTCTAGGTGTAACTTTAGTTACATGACAGCAAATAATTGAAAAACCCTGATATTATTGAGTACATTCATCGTATGAAATTATGCCTTACCACTTTCCTTTTTCTACTAATCAATAGTAGTTTTGGGCAAATAACAAATATAAAATCGGGAGTATGGAATGATCCTACTGTCTGGAGCAATAACATTATTCCTACTGACACGACAAATATTATTTTAAACTACGACATCCAGGTAAATGTCAATGCTTTCTGCAAAACTTTAAATACAAACACGCATCAGGTTACTGTTAAGACAGGCATGAATTTAATTGTATCTGCAGTTGCAGCACCCGTAGCAGGCTTTACTTACACCGGACCTTTTGTGGTTCCCGCCACCGTTAGTTTCACAAACACTTCCACCAATGCAACAGGTTATCTTTGGAATTTCGGTGATCCTGCAAGCGGCGCCAACAACACTTCCACTGCTACCAACCCAACGCATCTTTATCAAACACTTGCTCCATACCTGACAAACACGATTGTAAAACTAACGGCCACAGGGCCCGGTGGCACAGACGTTGATTCACAATATATCGGTTTGTCCTGCGTACCGCAAATAGTACAGGTTGGTGCCAGTATCGACACACCCACTGTGTGGGATCAATGCCATCTTTATCATTGCAGTAGTTTTGTTACGGTAAATTCCGTGTTAACCATCGAAGGTGCCACCGTTACGTTTGATCTGCAGAAAGGAATGAATGTTGGTGTCAACGGAAAAATTATTTCAAGGAATGCAGTTTTTACTTCATCTGCAGCTTCCAAACAATACGGGGACTGGGCTTCAATTTCTTTTGGTACCAGCTCGGGCAACAGTATTACCGGTGGTGCGATACAGTATGCCGGCTATGCATCGCTTAATCATGAACGGGCATTAAATGCCGGCTCAGGTTCCAACAACACTATTAAAAATGTGATCTTTGAATACAATGCCGGTACGCTGAACCAGATTACCGCCGCATTGGATATGTCGAGATGTCCTAACAGTTGTGTCGCAACAGGAAACCTTTTCTTTTCCAATCACGGCCATCCGATACTGATAGGAATAGCTACGGATTTTGATAACAGTAATCAATTCAGTTTTAACCAGAACAACGCCATTTATGTGGATTGTGTGGATATCGATCAGGCCCAAAATATAACCTGGACCAATAAACAGGTGCCGTATGTACTGGGAGGCTGGAGCAGTAACTCCTGGGCATTCGATCCGGGCAAGGTACTAACCCTCGGCGACAGCGTTATTCTGAAGTTTGCGCGTTACACATCTCCCGGTTTTACCCTTTTCATACCAAATGGTGTTGGTCAGATTCAGAATTATAACGGCCTGGGGGTGGCGTTTACTTCTTACAATGACGACAGTCGTTTAGGAGATTCCAATGGCGACGGTCCTTCCACGGGTGGGATCGCATATTGGGAAGGCGTTCAAACTACAGGACCAGTATGGTATGTCTGGCCAAATATTTTCTTTGCGGCGCATTAGTTTTTTTGATTTTCTGATTGCTTTGCCACAACCAACTCCGGTCAAATATAAATACATCTTCCGCTGATGATTCGAGGTTCCTTCTGAGGCGTGGAAGCAAATTGTATGAGCGGATGGCGAAAGTCATCCGCTTTTGTTATTTTCACCACAGATTTTTTTTTGACCAACATCTGTTCATTCGGGAACATTCTTGTGTCACTCTCTTGTACGGCATACCATTGTTCAGCAATGCTGCCGTTTCAATAAACATTCTTTAAAAAATAAACATGCGAATAAAATTAATTGCCGCTTTTCTTTTTATCAGTTCCATAGCAACAGCACAATTAAAATCTCCCGGAGAATTTTTAGGGTATGAACTGGGCACGAAGTTCACGCCACACTTCAGGATCGTAAACTATTTCAATCATGCTGCTGCTGCCATGCCGCAGATGATGAAACTGGAGCAATATGGCGAAACCAATGAAGGCCGGCCCTTATTGCTCGCCATCATAGCATCTCCTGAAAATTTTTCTCACCTGGAAGACATCCGTAAAAATAATCTGCGGCTCACAGGCTTACTGAATGATAAGCCCGGTGATATTGCCGCGCCCGCCATCATCTGGCTCAGTTATAATGTTCATGGCAATGAACCGAGTTCTTCCGAAGTTTCAATGAAGACCTTGTATGAATTATTAAGCGGAGCCAACAGCCAGGTAAAAGAATGGTTGAAAAATACAGTCGTGATCATTGATCCATGCCTGAATCCTGATGGCCGTGACCGTTATGTGAACTGGTTCACACAAATGGTTGGCAAAAATGCAAATGCCGATCCCGACAGCCGCGAGCACAGCGAACCCTGGCCTGGGGGAAGATTCAATCATTATAATTTTGATCTCAACCGTGACTGGGCCTGGCAAACGCAGATAGAAACACAGCAGCGAATAAAAAAGTATAACGAATGGATGCCCGAAATTCATTGTGATTTTCATGAGCAGTATCCGAACAGCCCTTATTATTTTGCACCGGCCGCAGAACCCATGCATGAAGTGATCACATCCTGGCAGCGTGATTTTCAAACGGTCATCGGAAAGAACCACGCAAAATATTTTGATAACAATGGATGGCTGTATTTTACCAAAGAAATTTTTGATCTTTTTTATCCGGCTTATGGAGATACTTATCCTTTATACAATGGCGCCATCGGCATGACCTACGAACAGGCTGGCCATTCTCCCGGCGGACTTGCCGTTGTAAAATCAGACGGTGATACATTGACGCTGAAAGACAGGATCGCACACCATTTCACCACCAGTATGAGCACGATAGAAATTACTTCTAAAAATGCCGACCGTGTTGTAAAAGAATTTAAAAAGTTTTATGATGATGCAAAAAATAATCTGAATGCGGAGTATAAAACATACGTGATCGAAGCAGATGGCAACAAGAAAGCTGTTCTTGAAAAATTATTTACCCGTAACAATATTGCTTTTGTAGAAAACAATGCCGGCTCTTTTAAATTCAATGCTTTTAATTATACCAATGGCAAAACAGAAAATGTTTCAGTTACAGATAAAACTATCATTGTGTTGCAGGCCAATCAGCCTAAATCAACATTGCTCAAAGTTTTAATGGAACCTAAATCGAAGCTGAGTGATTCGGTGACTTACGATATTACCGGTTGGGCCATTCCTTATGCTTATGGAGTGCAGGCTTATGCATTGAAAGAAAAATTATCTATTAAGGAAGATGAGCATATCGCTGATCCAATGCCTTCATTTGCCGATAATTCGCATTATGGATACATTGTAGCTGCAGGAGCCGACAATGGAAAACTTCTGGCACAACTTCTTAAAGCCAATGTAAAAGTAAGGTTCAACGAAAAGCCTTTTACAACCGGTATCCACAAATTTGCTGCGGGCAGTTTAATCATTCTGTTAGCTGATAACAAAGAAAGAATGCAGCAGGTTTTTTCGATTGCCGCTGATACCAAAACGAATCTTTATGCTGTGCCAACTGGTTTTGTAGATAAAGGACTTGACTTTGGTTCAGAAACTGTTCATTTTATTAAGAAACCAAAAGTTGCCATGCTTACAGGAAACGGTGTAGACGCATCAGGCGCCGGAGCGATCTGGCATTTCTTTGAGCAACAACTTGATTATCCCATTTCATTGATTAATGCCGAAGAGATCGGCAATGTGAACTGGAAAAATATTGATGTATTGATTATGCCGGGTGGTTATTATAAATTCCTGTCGGATAAAGAAACTGCAGCTGATCTTAAAACATGGGTTAAACAAGGCGGTAGATTAATCGCGATTGACAATGCCGTTTCGCAATTGGCTTCTGGTGATTGGGGTTTTAAATTAAAGAAAGCTGAAGAAGATAAAGACAAGGACAAAAGAGATGATTCCAATTATACGGAATTAAGACGGTATGAAAACCGTGAACGCGACGGCATCGTCAATAATATTCCGGGCGCTATTTATAAAGTGGAACTGGATAATTCTCATCCGCTTGCTTTTGGCTATCCTGATTTTTATTTTACATTGAAACAGAATGACAATATTTATGAGTTCATGAAAGATGGCTGGAATGTAGGCGTAGTAAGGAAAAATAACCAGGTAGCGGGTTTTGTAGGAAGCCATGTTAAAGAAAAGATCAAAGACGGTACTGTGATCGGCTCATTACACATGGGCAATGGTTCCGTAACTTTTTTTGCAGATGATCCTGTTTTCAGAAGTTTTTGGGAGAACGGAAAATTATTATTGAGCAACGCTGTTTTCTTAGTCGGGCAATAAATTAATTTTAGAAAAGTCAAAAGTAAAAATTAAAAAAATATGTCGAATAGTAACTATCATTACCGGATCAGGATGAAATATCTTTCTCTTTTTTTAATTTTTAATTTTTACTTTTTAATTGGTTCCGCGCAGACTCCAAAACGGTATACATCTTCAGAAATATTATTGCAACTGAAAAAATTAAATGTACTGGGTTCGGTATTGTATATGGCCGCACATCCGGATGATGAAAATACAAGACTGCTTGCTTATCTCGCCAATGAAAAATTATACCGTACGGGTTATTTAAGTTTAACACGCGGCGATGGTGGCCAGAACCTGATCGGTGATGAACAGGGTGTTGATCTTGGATTGATCAGAACACAGGAATTACTTGCTGCAAGAAGAATAGATGGCGCCGAACAGTTTTTTTCAACTGCATTTGATTTTGGTTATTCCAAAAGTCCGGAAGAAGCATTGAGGATATGGAACCATGATAAAATATTAAGCGATGCCGTATGGGTGATCCGAAAATTCCGGCCTGATGTCATCATCACGCGTTTTCCAACAACCGGTGAGGGTGGTCACGGTCATCATACTGCCTCTGCAATTATTGCCGGCGAAGCATTTGATGCGGCCGCAGATCCAACAAAATTTCCGGAGCAATTAAAGTTAGGTGTTACAGTCTGGCAGGCGAAACGTTTGCTCTGGAACACATTTAATTTTGGTTCAACCAATACACAAAATGACAATCAGTTTAAACTGGATTGCGGTGATTATAATCCTGTACTGGGAAAAAGTTATGGTGAGATTGCTGCTGAAAGCCGCAGCCAGCACAAGAGCCAGGGATTTGGTGTGCCTGCACAACGGGGTGTAGTATTGGAATATTTTAAAACGATCAAAGGTGATGCACCCGTGAACGATTTAATGGACGGCGTAAACACAGGCTGGGACAGAACTTTATCCGGAGGTGAATTGCAAAGCAGGCCACTTAATGAAAATAATATCGAAAATGCAGTTTCAGCAATCATCAAAAATTTTGATGTTACACATCCTGAAAGATCTGTAACTGATCTCACCAAAATATATGCACGCTTATCCAGCGTCAATGACGTTTACTGGAAAACACAGAAACAAAAAGAACTGCTCACCACTATTGAAGCCTGCAGTGGATTGTTTATGGAAGCTACTACTCCGTCGCAATTGTATGTACAAGGTGATAGCATTAAAATAAATCTGGTGATCAACAACCGCCTTGGTATTAATATAAAGACAGCAGATGTTCATATCGGCGAAACCTATTATGTTTTTAACAACCCTAAAAAAAATATAAACAGTACTACTGCATTGAATATTGCAATGCCCGATGCAGCAAAGATCACACAGCCTTACTGGCTTCGGTTGCCCATGGACAAAGGACATTTTAATGTGAATGATCAGGCATTGATCGGGATGGCAGAAAATGAACCACCATCTGTTGAATTCAGTGTCAACATAGAAGGCACATTGCTGAAATTTCTAAAACCAATCCGTTATAAATATACAGATCCGGTGAAAGGAGAACTTTATCAGCCCATACATTTTATTCCGGTAGCTGAAGTTAAATATGATAAGGATGTTTACCTGGCAAAAAGTATTGACTCACTAACAGCAACGGTAAAGGTCATTTCAAAACTTGATAAGCCAACAGGATTTAATATAAATGAGACAGCTGTAAAAGAAAATACTGAAGGCGTTCAATCAAACGAACAAAAGATTATCAATACTTCGCAAAACGGAAATAGCATTCCTGTTAGGTTTACGGTAAAAGATAAATCTGCAAATGAAGTATTGCACCTGCGTGCTTCAGCACAGGACCGTTCTTCCAACAACGGTTCAGGAAGTTATAACCGGATGATAAGTTATGATCATATTCCTTCTATTGTATATCAGAAAGATGCTGCGGCAAAAGCTGTTTTCCTGGATCTGAAAACAGAAGGGCATCTTGTTGGTTACATTCCGGGAGCCGGTGATAAAATTCCCGAAGCATTGATACAGATGGGATATAAAGTGGTGGTGCTTACAGAAAATGATCTTGTTGCTTCTAACTTAAAACAATTTGATGCGATTGTAACCGGTGTGCGGGCCTATAATACACAAGAGTGGCTAAGCAATGCTTATGAAGAACTGATGACTTATATTAAAGAAGGCGGCGTATTGCTGGTGCAATACAATACCAATAATTCTATCGGTCCCGTAAAAGCGAAGATCGCTCCTTATCCTTTTACCATCGGCCGCAGCAGGATCACGGATGAAGAAGCCAAAGTAAATTTTTTATTGCCTGATCATCCTGCATTGAATTATCCGAATAAAATTACACAGAAAGATTTTGAAGGATGGATACAGGAACGCAGTACTTATCATGCAGAAGGAATGGATAGTAATTATAAAAGAATTTTAAGCATGAAAGATCCGGGAGAAGTTGAACAGGATGGCAGTCTCGTCATTGCCAATTATGGCGCAGGCAGGTTTGTGTATGCAGGACTTGTGTTTTTCAGAGAATTACCTGCAGGAGTTCCAGGGGCATACAGGCTGTTTGCTAACCTGATCGCGAATAAAAGAACGAAGTACATCAAATAGTTTAATAGTTAAGGATTTAGAGTTTACAGTTGTAAGTTGATATTTATGATTTTAACTGTATTCAATTCTTATTTCTAATTCATAATTTTTAATCAAGTAAGTGCAGAACGAAAGATCATATTGGAAGCGCTGGTATTTTATAGTACTGCTATTGCTGATTGCCGAAATTATCCTCTTTTATTTTATTACCAAGTCTTTTCATGAGTAGTCTGGACTGGGCCATATTAATTGCTACGTTGAGCTGTATTGTTGTATATGGCATTTATAAAAGCCGTACAACAAAAAACCTGGACGGATATTTTCTCAGTAACCGGAGTCTGCCTTCTTATCTTGTGTTGCTCAGCATCATGGGAACGCAGGCAAGTGCCATTACCTTTTTAACCGGTCCTGGACAGGCTTACAGCGACGGAATGCGGTTTGTGCAATATTATTTTGGTTTGCCGCTGGCAATGATCGTGATCAGTATTTTCTTTGTTCCCGTTTTCAGTAAATTAAAAGTTTTTACGGCATATGAATTTTTGGAACACCGCTTTGATGTAAAAACAAGAACGCTCACTTCTTTCCTGTTTTTGGTATCACGCGGATTGAGTACGGGCATCAGTATCTATGCACCTTCACTGGTGCTGAGTTCATTAATGGGCTGGAATATTTATTATACCAACCTGGTAATGGGAGGACTGCTGATCATTTATACCATGAGTGGTGGTGCAAAAGCAGTAGCGCATACGCAGAAGCTGCAGATGATCATTGTTTTCATTGCATTGTTTTTGGTGGGTTATCTGGCTGTAAAACTTTTGCCGGCAGGCATTGGTTTTACAGATGCTTTGAAAGCAGCGGGCGCAAAAGGCAGAATGAATATTATTACTTCAGGGTTTACTGATAAGGGTTTCGACTGGAAAGATAAGTATAATATCTGGAGTGGGTTAATAGGAGGATTTTTTTTATCGCTCAGTTATTTTGGAACGGATCACAGCCAGGTGGGCCGTTATCTTACTGCAAAAAATATAACAGAAAGCAGGAGAGGGCTGTTGATGAATGGATTGGTAAAAGTGCCGATGCAGTTTTTTATTTTATTGATCGGAATATTGATCTTTTCTTTTTACCAGTATTATAAAGCGCCTGTTTATTTTGATGAAGCAAAAGCGATTACGGCTAAACACACGGTTTATAAAGATTCGTTGCTGCTGCTGGAAAATAATTATGCATTCGCTGAAAATGAAAATGATTTTGCAAAACAAAATGCCATACGGGAACATTATAAAGAATTAATAAAAAAAGCATTGCCCGGCCAGGATAACAATGATAACAATTATATCTTTTTAAGATTCGTAATGGATAAATTGCCACAGGGTTTGATCGGACTGATCATTGCGATTATTTTTCTCGCATCCTGGGGTAGTATTGCTGCAGCGCTGAATTCACTGGCTGCATGCTCAGTGATTGATTTTCATAAAAAGTTTTTTGTGAAGGAAGAAACAGAACTGAAAGATTACCGGATATCTCAGTATTATACGCTGGGCTGGGGGCTGTTTTGTATTGTGATTGCAATGTTTGCACATAACATCGGTAACAGCCTGATTGAAGCAGTGAATATTCTGGGTTCACTTTTCTATGGAGTGATCCTGGGAATTTTTCTTGTGGCATTCTGGATAAGGGCCATAAAAGCCAATGCCATTTTTGTGGCAGCTATTATTTCAGAATTATTGGTGATCGTGATCTATAAAATGGATATTGTTTCTTTTCTATGGCTCAACCTTATCGGGGCTTTGCTGGTAATTTTGCTGGCATTCGTTTTACAGATAATATTTTCATCGGGAAAATTTAAAAGTAAAAATTAAAAAGTGAAAATGCCGGCTCAATAATGAAAGGCGAATGTTGATCGATAAATGACTTTTTTAATTTTTACTTTTGACTTCATTTTATTTCAGCTCCTTCAACAACGCTTCATTCATTTTTATATAGTCATCATTTTTTTCTTCCTTAGCCAGCTCAAGAGATTTTTTTGAACTCTGTATAGCACCGGAATTATCTGCGAGGTCTTTCTGGATCTTTGCTTTATATAAATAGATCCAGTAGGCCTTTGGATTATCCATGATTGCTTTATTGCAATTATCTAATGCTTTTGTTTTATTATTATCATACTCGTTATAAAACTGAGCTGCCTGCCAGTATGGTTTTTTATCCGATTGCAAAGCAGTCTCAATTTGTGTACGCAGGCGTTCTTTTATGTTGGCTGTAATTGCAATTCTGATATCGGTTTTTGCCCAGATGATATGCAGCTCACAACTTTCAGGTTTGATATCGGTAAACTGCATTGTAAAAGTTTCCAGCTTGTTCTTTAGTTTTGCGGGCTCTGTTTTAAAACGAATCACATCCTCTGTTTCTTTATAGCCTTCTGTACCCCAGTTATTGATGCCTTTATTAAAAATGATCGTCCAGTTATCTATGCCCGGCATTGTGTAGATCACATAAGTTCCGCTGTCAAATTTTTTTCCGCCTATTTCAACAGGATCAGAAAACCTTATTCTTGTTGCAGCATTGGCACCTGTTCTCCAGATCTTATTATAAGGAACCAGATCTCCATATATTTTTCGGTCTTTTGCATTCGGCCGGCTGTAAGTCAGCTCTATTGAACCCAATGCAAAATCCTGTTTAATGGTTTGTGTAGATGAAGGGGCAGGCATTTTCACCTGCGCGTGCAGAGAAATAGCCAGAGAAAATATAAAGGCTGATGATACAAATATTTTTAGCATTGTTTTTTGCTGACAAAGATAAGAGAAGCTGTACAATGAATGCTGCAGCAATATCAGCAAATGGAAGCTGAAATTAAATAACGTAGTAGGTAAGAAAATAAAATTTAAAATTGTACTTTAACTTTTGCTTTTGCCTTTTTACCTTTTTTTACTTTCCATTGGGGCCCCTGTTCTACCAAACGTTTGGCAATTTCATCACAATCATTACAAAGTGATTTGTCTACTTTCACATTTGTTACAGCACCATTTCTTTTTACATCAAAAGAAATTTCCACTTCACCATGAAGATTTTTGTTGAGCACTTCGTCGGGGATTTCAAGATTGTTCAGTACATAAGTATTGTAATTATCCCATCCATCTGCAGGTTCAGCATTGGTGCTGTCTTGTGAAGGAACATATTTTCTGTATACCCTTGCGGTAGAAGGTGCAGTGGCAGATCTTTCTAATTTTTCATTTGCGGCAAAAGCATCTTCTCTAAGGATAATTTTATTCGGATTATTATTGTGCAGCGTTACATATTGCGTTGCATAGCCCAATGATTTTATTTCAACAGGAATTGTACTGTCTGTACTTACCAACCGTACATTTCCTTTTACATCAGCATAAGTACCAAAGCCCTGATTGGTAACATTGATATTGGCAAAAGGCAGCGGGGTATTGTCTGGTCCCATTACCTGTGCAAAAAAAGTTTTATTGCTTTCCGGGTCTTTCTTCTTCATTGTTATACCAGACGTATTAGTATAACCATTTGTTGAATTGATATTCTGTTGATTTAATAATGGCCCGCGCGGTTGGGAATTTGCATAAAAATTCGACATGTTATTCTTATCCAGCATTCGGGTACTATCGGCAAGACTTCGTCCAGGCTTTGATGTCTGATCGAGTTCTTTGGTTTTAGCAAGATCGTGAAGAGTCATTTTGTTTTGTAATGAGTCCTGTATCTTAAATGTATTGGATTTTTTTTCTTCAGCATTCGCAAGATAACCTGGCGAAGCAGGGTCTGCGGCAATTGTTTTTCCTTTCTGATCAGGAGAAGCATAACGGAAAGAATCAGGCGGAAACATTTTCTTTTCAGGGAGGGTGATAGCAGTTGAAGTTATTTTGCCGGTAATAGAATCAGCGGAATGTGTCACAGGCTGTGCTACAACAGTTGTATCAACTTTTGCAACAACTACCGGCTGCCGGGTATTATTGTCAGATTTATTATCCAAAATAAAATAAGTAGTGATGCCGCCGCCAAGGATGACAATTGCCGCTGCATATTTCCACCAATTATTTTTTGGCCTGCTGAATGCGACTACTTTATGATCGTTTTTATTTTCTTCCTCTATGAAATCTTTTTTAACCTGGTCCAACTGTTTTTCCCAATCAGCATGCTGCATGCTTTCATAACCTTCGAGCGCTTCGGCCAGGAATGGATCATCGAGTGCAGCTTTTTCAAACGCATTCATTTCCGGAGCGGTCATCTGACCACCCAGGTATCGCTGAATATCACCGGAGTTGTAAATATGGTATTTATTATTATCCATTATCCTGTTCCATACAAAGTTTTAAATTTCTTCTTCCGTTCTGAATAAAACTTCTTACTTTATTCCAATCAAATCCGGTAATAGCGGCAACTTCATTGTAGCTTTTATTCTGAAGATAAAATAACTCAACACATTGCTTTTGCTCATCCGGCAGAAATTTTAAACAATTCTCTAATTTACTTAAATTTTCTTCTCTTAATATTAGTTCGTCCTTCGGATGCTCTACGTCCCGCGATTGCATAAAAGCCGGATTAAATTCCGTTGTTTTCATATTGCGGGGGCTGCGCAGTTGCATCAGGCAATAATTCCGTGCCAGAACATGCAGCCATCCTTTAAAATTCTCTACTTCATGCAGGGGAAGTTTCCTGCTGAGTTCAATATAGATCTCCATTACTGCATCCTTGCTTCTTTCTGTTTCCTTGAAATATTTCAGGCATACACCAAAAACAAGATCCATATAACGCTGGTACAATACACTAAGGTATTGCAGGTCACCGTTTTTTTTAAAAGCGGATACCAGTTCCCTGTCGGTTTCTTTGCTTGATATGTTTCGGATAAAGGTCAACTGCGGTCCTCTATAATTATATTTTTTTTTGTTGCAGCTGGTTTACCAGCTTATTCAAAGTATACTTTAACTGTCTGGTAAAAAAGGTTCTTATTCTGAAACTGATGCTGCTGCTGTTTTTCATTGAATCCCTGCAGACCGAAAAGCCCGGCTGCATTGCCTTTGTTGATTGCAATCTCAAGATAACCGGCACTATTAAAGAAGGCCAGCTTTTCTCCTTCACTTACATCTGCGTAAGTCTCACTCATTTTATCAATTACTTCATCGCGTTTAAAAACAATTTTAAAGCTTCTTCCTTTACGTTGTTCTTCAAATTCATCCCGTGAAATATTTACAATAATATTTTCGAAATTATCGATAAAAATAATCTGCCCTTCTATCCAGTTATTGCCCTGTGTAGCCCGCAATGGATTTTTTACATGTATGGAAACGGATGGGTCGCCTACTTCTTCAATAGTTTTACCAATGGCGATGGCATTAAAGGCTTTGGCAAAAACGGAAGCGCAATAGATCGTATTTTTCTGTTGCTGTTTATCCAATGCAAGCGCAACAACTTTCTGAGGCACTTCCTGCAATATCATAGTGATAAGCCCATTGTCGGCACAGCCGATATAATGTCCATTGTGTTCTGCAAGTAAAAGGTGTTCGGGCTTTTCATCAAACAGATTCACAAGAATCAGGTGAAACGTTTTTTCAGCAAAATTCTTAATAGCATTGCTGCATACATAAGCTGCCTGTGGATAATTAAATGGCGAAAGCTGGTGGGTAATGTCAACAATATTAAAACTGCTGTTCTCCTGTAATAATTGTCCCTTAACGGCACCGACCAGAAAGTCCTGCTGGCCAATATCAGATGTAAGGGTTATAAGCAAAATTGAAGATTAAAATTTGTGTATGGGCAAACTATCTCACCAGTTCTCCGTTCTTAAAGAAAAATCCGTGTACGAGTTTATCGGCCCAACGCGGAAAGAATTTATTCAAAAAAACAGTACGCTTACCATTGAAGGTAAGAACAATGGTACGTTTCTTTTTTTCAATTGCTTTTAATATATGTTCTGCACATTGTGTTGAGCTCATCATACTTGCTTCATCCATCGGACTTTCACCATGGCTCTGGCCGATACTGTTTAAGGATGCTTTGCGGATATTGCTTGTTGTAAAACCAGGACAAACCCACATTACATTCACGCCTTTGTCCATCATTTCTGTCCGGACAGATTCGAGCCAGCCATTTACTGCAAATTTGCTCGCACTATATCCGCTCCGGCCGGGTAATCCCCTGTAACCTGCAATGGAAGAAACACCTACAATGGTTCCTTTGCGTTCAATGATAGAATCAAGGGCAAGTTTTGTACAATATACTGTACCGTAAAAATTAATATCCATCACTTTTCTGATCACGTCAACATTTGCATCCTGCAACATCGATCTCATGGGGATGCCGGCATTATTAATGAGAATATCAATGCCTCCGAATGTATCAATCGTACTATGAATAAATTTTTTACAATCTTCGTAATTGCTGATATCAGCCACAATGGTATGTAAGGGCCGGTTGGAATGAGCTACCTGCAGGTCGTATAATTTATCCTGGTTACGGGCGCAGGTGGCAACTTTGGCACCGTACATCAAAAGCTGATCTACCAATGCTTTGCCGATACCATCGCTGCCTCCGGTTACGGCCACCACTTTGCCATTAAAAAAACTGTCCATATTTAAACGAATATCCGCAAAAATAAGCGAGTTGAACTGCTTCTGAAAAGAAAAACTGGAATTCAATATGCGGCAGGATCAAAAAGTTTTATATAAAGTTTGAAAACAAAGTGTTTTGCCCTATTTTTGCACTCCCTTAGAAAAAAGGGAATGATTCCGTAGCTCAGTTGGTAGAGCAATACACTTTTAATGTATGGGCCCTGGG
>JBDUCW010000102.1:0-16473 GCA_040003235.1 Ferruginibacter sp.
GCAGATGAAAAATATTTCTGCTGTGAAGGTTGTAAGCAGGTGTATCTGTTACTTAACGAAAAAAATCTTTGCACCTATTACGCTTTAGAAAAAAATCCCGGCATTAAAGCAACCGGTAAATTTAAAGACGCGTCCTTTGGTTACCTGGATGATCTGGAAATAGCAGCGCAGCTGTTGCAGTATCAAAGTGAAACGCAATGCAATGTCAGTTTTTCTATTCCGCAACTGCATTGTCCTTCCTGTGTATATCTACTGGAACAACTTCCCCGTATACATGAAGGCATTATTAAATCCACAGTTGATTTTCAAAGGAAAGAAGTTTTTATCATGTTCAATCCTGAAAAAATCAGCTTAAGGGAAGTGGTCGAATTACTTTCATTCATCGGCTATCAGCCTTATATCAGTTTAAATGATGCCGGCAAAAAAAAAATAATACCATTCAATAAAAAAAGAATTTATCAGATTGGAGTGGCCGGCTTTTGCTTTGCCAATATCATGATGCTCAGTTTCCCTGAATATTTTTCATCCGGCCACATCGAACAACAGGGCTTAAGAACTGCTTTCACCGGATTGATATTTTTTCTTTCGCTGCTGTCGTTGATCTATTGTGGCAGAACTTTCTTTACCAGCGCATGGGATGGTATCAAACAAAGAAATCTAAATATTGATACGCCGATTGCATTGGCAATATTGGTGACGTTTTCAAGAAGTTATTATGAAATATTTTCCGGCATTGGTAATGGTTATCTTGATTCGGGAACCGGTATTATTTTTTTAATGCTGGTAGGAAGATGGTTCCAGGATAAAACATACGCCTATCTTTCATTTGACCGTGATTACAAATCTTATTTCCCGCTTGGCGCCACAATCATCAGCGGATCTGTTGAACAAAACATTCCTGTAAGCAAATTAAAAAAAGGGCAAAGGATTATTGTGCGTAATATGGAAATGATACCTGCCGATGCGGTGTTGATAAAAGGGGAAGCTGCAATTGATTACAGTTTTATTTCGGGCGAAAGTGATTGCTGCACAAGGAACCCAGGCGATGTAATTTATGCAGGCGGCAAACAATCAGGGCAACCAATCGAACTCGAAATCATTCATGAAGTGGCGCAGGGTTATCTTACGAAATTGTGGAATAATGATACTTTCATCAGTAAAAATAAAAAGCAGTCTTTTATTCATCCGTGGAGTCGCTACTTTACTGTTGCGTTATTCAGCATAGCTTTTTTAACTGCTGTTTTCTGGTGGATCAATAACCCCGCAAAAATACTTCCTTCCATCACAGCAGTGTTAATTGTTGCCTGTCCCTGTTCTTTGTTACTGTCCAGTACTTTTACTTTTGGGAGTATGCTAAGGATATTTGGTAAAAACAAATTATACTTAAAAAATGCGCCGGTAATAGAATCCCTGGCAGCAGTGAATTGCATCGTGTTTGATAAAACAGGTACTTTAACAGTTCCGGGAAGCGGATCTATTTATTACCAGGGACCGGGCTTATCTGATCCGGAGTTGATTGCGGTTAAAGAAACTGTTCTTCAATCAACACACCCGTTCAGCAAAATGATCGCTGCATGGTTAAATATTAAGAATGATTCAGCTACTGTAACAAAAGACGTTAAAGAAGTTAGCGGCAGTGGCGTGCAGGCAAATGTAAATAATGTACCTGTAAGAATCGGGTCAGCAAAGTTTGCAGGACCTTCAGTTGCAACAGTCAATCAGATCTCAGGAAGCAAAGTGTATATTAATATCAGTAATACCGACAAAGGTTTTTTTGTTCTTGGAAACCGGTATCGGACGGATATGCAGGATCTTGTTGCCGGATTAAAAAAGCAAGCGTATGAATTACATGTATTGTCGGGAGATAACGAAAATGAAAGAAAGAATTTGCAACAGCTTTTTGGTCAGTCCATACAATTGCGCTTTAATCAATCACCCCAGGACAAGCTTGATTACATCAAAGATCTTCAACAGCAGCAAAAGAAAGTGCTGATGATAGGCGATGGATTAAATGATGCAGGCGCTTTAATGCAAAGCGAAGTTGGTATCGCAGTAAGTGATCATTCAGGAATATTTACGCCCGCCTGTGATGGCATTCTGGAGGGTAGCCATCTTGGAAAATTAAACCGGCTCCTGTCATTTGCCAGGTCAGGTAAAAAAATAGTTGCGGTTAGCTTTGCACTATCATTGATATATAATATCGTTGGATTATCATTTGCAGTTACAGGAACATTATCTCCCATGATTGCTGCTATATTGATGCCCATAAGCAGCGTAAGCATTATAACGCTCAGCACACTCACTACCGGTATTATCGCCGCGAAAAAGAAATTATAGTCCTACATGACATTAATCATGCTCCGGTTTGATTATGGTCACTCTTTCCGTTTTCCGTGAATTATAATTTTGATCATCAAAAAATGTCTATGAGCGTAATGTTTGTTTTACTGGGAGTAAGTATGATGATAGCCGGGAGTTTTTTGGTTGCTTTTTTATGGAGCGTTAATAACGGCCAGTACGATGACGATTACACTCCCGGATTACGGATCCTTTTCGACGATATCGAATCTATAAAAAATAAAAACGAAGAAAAATAATTCATCAATGGAAATAACCAATTCAATTCAGGTAGAAAAATTCAGTTACGACAACAAAATCGTTAGAAACTTCGCTTATGCTACAATGTTGTGGGGTGGCGTTGGAATGCTTGTAGGTTTATGGGTTGCATTGCAATTGGTATTCCCTGCGCTCAACATTACGCAATATGGTTCCTTCGGCAGGTTGAGGCCCCTTCACACAAATGCTGTGATCTTTGCTTTTGTTGGTAACGGCATTTTCATGGGCGTATATTATTCTCTGCAACGTCTTTGCAAGGCGAGAATGTACAGTGACGTACTAAGTAAAATTCATTTCTGGGGCTGGCAGCTGATTATCGTTTCAGCTGCAATCACTTTACCATTGGGCATTTCAGCCGGTAAAGAATATGCCGAACTGGAATGGCCGATTGATATTGCCATTACATTGATCTGGGTGGTTTTTGGGTGGAATATGTTTGGCACCATCATCAAAAGAAGAGAAAAACATCTCTATGTTGCGATCTGGTTTTACATTGCCACTTTTGTTACTGTGGCTTTGTTGCACATCGTAAATTCTTTTGAACTACCGGTTAGCCTGTTTAAAAGTTATAGCTGGTATGCAGGTGTTCAGGATGCATTGGTACAATGGTGGTACGGACATAATGCAGTTGCATTTTTTCTTACCACGCCTTACCTGGGATTAATGTATTATTATTTACCAAAGGCTGCTAACCGTCCCATTTACTCTTACCGGCTTTCCATCATTCATTTCTGGGCATTGATTTTTCTGTACATCTGGGCCGGTCCTCACCACCTGTTATATACAGCACTTCCTAACTGGGCACAAACACTGGGCGTTGCGTTTTCATTTATGCTCATTTTTCCAAGTTGGGGTGGCATGATCAATGGTTTGCTAACGCTGAGGGGCGCATGGGACCGTGTGAGAGATGACGTGATTTTAAAGTTTTTTGTTGTGGCCGTTACCTGTTATGGGATGGCTACGTTTGAAGGGCCAATGCTTTCTTTAAAAAATGTAAATGCGATTGCCCATTTCACAGACTGGATCATTGCACATGTTCACGTTGGCGCGCTTGGATGGAATGGCATGCTCACGTTTGGTATTTTATATTGGTTGATACCAAAAATTTTTAAAACAAATCTGTACTCTAAAAAAATGGCCAATCAGCATTTCTGGCTGGGTACATTGGGGATTTTATTTTATGCAATTCCAATGTATTGGGCTGGATTTATGCAAAGCAGCATGTGGAAACAGTTCACACCTTCAGGACAACTTAAATATTCTTTTCTTGAAACATCGATCAATATGCGCCCTTTCTATGCAATGCGGTCACTCGGTGGAGCGATCTATTTGCTGGGAGTTTTTTTAATGATATATAATATTATTAAAACAGTAAAGGCCGGAAAATTAGTAGCCAATGAAGAAGCAGAGGCGGCACCGTTAGCAAAAGAATATGTAAAACACAAGGGCGAACATTGGCACCGCTGGATTGAACGCAGACCGGTGCAGTTAATGATACTAAGTCTTGTAGTGGTTTTGATCGGTGGTATCATTGAGCTTGTTCCAACATTTCTGATCAAATCGAATGTACCCACCATTGCAAGTGTTACACCTTATACCCCGCTTGAATTACAGGGCCGCGATCTCTATCTGCGTGAAGGCTGTTATAATTGTCACTCGCAAATGATCAGGCCATTCAGGAGTGAAACCGAACGATATGGAGAATACAGCAAGGCAGGAGAATTTGTTTATGATCATCCGTTCCAATGGGGTAGCAAACGTACCGGGCCGGATCTGGCCAGAGAAGGTGGAAGTGAAATTTTGAAAAAATCTGATGGCTGGCATTTCCGGCATTTCAGAGAACCTTCATCTATCAGCAATGGATCTATCATGCCACCTTATGCCTTTTTACTGGAACAAAATCTTGACTCAAGTACTACCGTTGCCAAAATAAATGCAATGCGCATATTGGGAGTTCCATACAAAAAAGGATATGAATACCAGGCCAACGCCGATTTGATGAAACAGGCGCAGGAGATCACTGCGAGACTTAAAACCGAAGGGATACAGATAAATCCCAATAAAGAAGTGATTGCATTAATCGCCTACATACAAAGACTGGGAAAGGATATCGGAACAGATAACACATCACAAAAAAAATAATTACATGTTCAAATTCATTAAACAATATGCCGAAACAATTAAAGGGGCTGACGTGTATCCAATGATCTCACTCTTTATATTTTTTATCTTTTTTGTTATTCTTCTCTGGTATGTAAAAAAAATGGATAAAAAAAATCTGCACGAGTTATCTAATATTCCGCTGCAGGATGAACATTCAAATAATTTAACCGGAAAAAATAAGATATGAGAATCAACTTTCTTGTGAAAAAAATAATCGCTTTGTCAGTGCTGTTATCAATAGCCTTGAACGGTCTGGCGCAAAACGGTGCTGTTGAAACCAAAGAGGTAATAAGTGCCAATAATCTCCTGGCCATTTTATTAATTGTTGCAGCAATTATACTTGCAGTTGTTATTGCTTTTATGTCCAGAATGCTCATAAATGTGGGTAAGCTGGTATTGGACAAACAAAAAAAATCAAGGCAGCAGTTGATGACCGTATTTATTCTTTTGGGTTGTTGCGTTCTTTCGCAATACGCAGGTGCAGAAGATCCTGCAATAAAAACAATTCCTAATTATGGGGGAATTTCAAAAGACCTGTTTGAAATTTTTGCAGCAGTTGTAGGTGCAGAATTTATAGTGATCATCTTTCTTGCCTTTTCTATCCGGCGCCTGTACACAGAACTATTACCGGAGCCATTACCGGTACAGGTAAAAAGTACAGCGAACCTTTCTAAATGGTGGAAGAAAATAAATAATAAAATCCTTACACGTGCCGTGCCTGTTGCCGATGAATCAGATGTTTTATTGGATCATGATTATGACGGGATCAAAGAACTTAACAATCCCCTTCCTCCCTGGTGGAAATATGGTTTTTACATTACGATAGTTGTTGCCATTTATTATTTTTTTCATTTTCAGGTTACAGGCGATGGAAAAAATCCGGAGCAGGAATATGTTGCAGAATTAGAACAGGCAAAAATTGAAGTAGCGAACTACGAGGCTGCAAACAAAAATAAGGTTGATGAAGATAATGTTCCGCTTGCAGATGAGGCAGGTATACAGTCGGCCAAAACAACATTTCTCGCCAATTGTGTCAGTTGCCATGGTGAAGGCGGACAGGGAGGCGCAGGCCCAAATCTTACCGACAATTATTGGTTACACAAAGGTTCTTTAAATGATATCTATCAATCTATCAAACATGGTTATCCAGACAAGGGAATGCAGCCATGGATTGTAAAATTTAATCCAAAAGAGATCAGTCAGCTGGCAAGTTTTGTAAAGTCTATTCATGGCAGTAATCCTGTCAATCCAAAAGCACCGCAGGGTGATTTGTATGTAGAGGAATTGAAATCTGTTAAAACCGATTCGCTGAAACATTCAGATTCAGCAGCATTAGTAAAACAAATAAAATAGAAAAATTGGATCAATCAACGAGCATAGCAAAACCTTCCTTAGATAATTCTTACAGAGATTCTGTTGCTACCATCACAACCGAAGGCAAGCGGAATTATATCCACCCTAAAAAACCAAAAGGGAAACTATACAGGTTGCGTACAATTTTCAGTATTGTTTATTTATGCCTTTTCTTTTCTATTCCTTTCATCAAAATTCATGGAGAACCACTTTTGTTATTGAATGTGCTGGAGCGGAAATTTATCATTTTCGGGCTGGTATTCTGGCCGCAGGATTTTTTCATCTTTGGAATTGCCATGCTTACTTTCGTAGTTTTCATTGTTCTTTTTACGGTAGTGTTCGGAAGAGTATTTTGTGGCTGGGCATGTCCGCAAACTATATTTATGGAAATGGTATTCAGAAAAGTTGAATACTGGATCGATGGCGATTCTACAAAACAGAAGCAGTTGGCTGCTATGCCCTGGAACCGTTTTAAAATAATCAAGCGTGCGCAAAAGTTTATACTATTTTTTCTCTTATCTTTTTTAATTGCTAACTTTTTTCTGGCCTACCTGGTTGGGATGGATAATCTGCTGCAGTACATCAGCCATCCGTCATCAAATATCAGTACACTTTCTGCGCTGCTTATCTTCACTACGATTTTCTTTTTTGTATACTGGTGGTTTCGTGAGCAGGTATGCATTGTGGTTTGTCCGTATGGAAGATTACAAGGCGTGTTGCTGGATAAAAACTCCATTGTCGTTGCCTACGATCATAAGCGCGGCGAACCCAGGAGCAAAATGAAAAAGAAAAATGACCACGATTGTAAATGCACGGACTGTGATGGCGATGGTGCATGTAACAGCATTTCGAAACGTTTCGAAGAAATGGTAAAACAGGGCGATTGTATTGATTGTATGGCCTGCGTAAGGGTTTGCCCAACCGGAATAGACATTCGCAACGGAACGCAACTGGAGTGTATCAATTGCACCGCCTGTATTGATGCCTGTGATCATATCATGGAAAGCGTTCACAAACCAAATGGGCTGATCCGCTTTGCTTCTGACAATAGTATTAACAAAGGAAAAAAAATAAAATTCAATACCCGTATAAAATCTTATTCAGCCGTATTGTTTTTGCTGATCTCTTTACTGGTTTTTTTACTTCTTAGCCGTACGGATCTTGACGCAACATTAATGCGGGTGAGCGGAATGACTTTTCAACGTGAGCCGGATGGCAGGATCAGTAATCTGTATAATCTGAAACTTGCCAATAAAACTCACGATAATATTTCGGTGAGCGTGAAGCTTGAAAATTTAAAAGGCGAAATAAAAATAGTGGGAAGCAGTAATTTGACTGTAAATAAAGAAGATTACAACAGCCTGGAATTTTTTGTAAAACTAAATGATGCTGAAATAAAAAGCTGGAAGACGAAGTTGCAGATAGGACTATACAATAGCAAGACAAATAAAAAAATAAAATCACTCACAGCTAATTTCATGGGCCCTGAAATTTATAATTAAAATAAAAAGTGTATGAACTGGGGATATAAAATACTCATCACCTACGTCCTGTTCGTTTGTGGAATAACATTCCTTGTCGTGCACGCTGTCAATCAGAAGATCGATCTGGTAACACCGGAATACTATGCTGAAGAATTGAAATTCCAGGACGAAATAGACGAACATGAACGCGCAAATCAACTGTCAGCACCGGTGGAAGTAGATTATAGCAAACCTAAACTCTTACTGATTTTTCCTGCTGAATTTGATGGAAAAAAAATAAACGGTCAGCTTTATATTTATTATCCTGCTGATAAAGACAAAGATATCAGGATAAAATTTGAAACAGCTAACAGAACATTTTCAACAAATTTGCCTTTCGGTATTTATGGAAAACACGAATTGCATATTTACTGGGAAAGCGACACAACAAATTATTCTTTTGAAAAAAATGTATTTTTCCCATGACTCAATTTATTATTGCCGGGTTAACAACAGGCTTATTAGGAAGCTTACATTGCATTGGAATGTGCGGACCATTGGCGCTTTCACTGCCATTGGATACCAACAGCAGATCATCAAAAATTATTGGTGCAACTATTTATAATACCGGCCGTGTCGTAACCTATACCCTCCTTGGTATTCTAGTTGGGCTTATCGGTAAAACGTTTTCATTCTTTGGTTTTCAACAATACCTCTCTATATTTCTCGGTGCATTAATTGTTTTGATGATTGTCGTTCCAAAAAAATACCAGACAAATCTAAACACACAATATTTATTACCCCGTTTTTTTAGCAGCATCAGATTTTCTATAGCAACGCTTTTTAAAAAAGAGACGAAACTTTCCTTTTTTATTATTGGAATGCTGAATGGACTATTGCCTTGCGGGCTGATTTACATTGCATTAGCCACAGCTGCAACTACCGGGGATTGGCTGCATGGATCAATATTCATGATGTTCTTTGGTTTAGGCACACTACCGGCAATGTGGAGCCTTATATTCTTCGGGCAGCATCTAAAATTTAATTTTAGAAAAAAGATTCAGAAAGCCTATCCTTATCTTATGATCTGCATGGCCTGTTTGCTCATCTTACGTGGAATGGGTTTGGGAATCAGTTATGTCAGTCCGGCAATATCAAAAGGGAAAAATCCTGTTCTTCAATGTTGCCACAAATAATGCCAATAAAAATGAAATCAATATTCATCAGAGATTGGGCAGGAAGGTTTTAAAAATTATCAGAAGACGGTTAAATAGAATTTGAAGTGAAATATGAACAAAAAAATATGAAGGAAAAGCCTGGACAATTAGAAGATGATTGTTGCAGCTGGCTTCGCTGGCTTGATTTTTACAAAAATGAAAATTCATTTTTAAAAGTCCGGCTTTCAGAAGTGGTTGATAATTTAACCGATCACATTTTATTGTCTGCAGCAGAAAATTTCCAAAGCCAGTTTATTTTAAAAGATGAACTTTTTGCTCAATTGCAGCATGAAATAGAATTTCTAAGACAAAAGTTAACTGATATGGCCAGATCTAAAAAAAGTATCAGCATGGATTCTACTGTACTAACCAAGCATTTGAGACTTAAAAATAAAATGCCGCAGCTGAAGCAGGATTTTATGCAACTGATTGAAAATTTCAATAGCTTTTTATATTCCTTACAATTTTAAATTTTGTAAAGAATACCAGTTGGAAAAAAATTTCCCACCTGCGGATTTGCTGAAAAGAAAAATGAAACCAAACAAAATAGAAAACCTGTAAAAGCCTGCTACGATTGGAGGAACCCTGGAATGCTTCTTTTCGAAATATTCGTTGAAAAAAAATGGATCTTAGAAGATAGTCCTTGGGATAAATGTTATTTTATTACAGCAAAAGGACAAAAGAATTTACTAAGCTGGGAATTGATTTGACTCAAATAATATCCGAAAAACTTTGAGCCCGGCCCTGAAGTATAATAATCTCTCCTTTATCAAAGTCAATTTCCGTTTTATTTAAACTTCAAATTCAGGGAAACAATATTTGAATTCATACCATTGCTTTTTTGATAGTGTCCATACCTCAATTCCAATGCATTCAGATGTTTTAATTTGAACACACCGTTTGGGGGCGACATCCTGAATCCTGCACCATAAAAATTACTGTTGAAATTAGAAAGATCATAATTACTCGTGTAGTATTGATCAGCGACCGTGTGCATTGAATAAGCTGCAAACTGGTTTGCTGCTGTTTGCTGATAAAATCTGTAGAACGGAGTAACAGAAAAAAACGGAGTAAACTTAACTACAGTTTCCAATTGCAGTGCATTGGAATTAATACCCCAGTTATCGTGATAATTTCGATACCATGTTCTGATAATAACTTTATCGCCGGCGAAATAATTTGCCCTGAAACCCAGCGGTACCTTTAATCTTGTTGATGGTAAATTTTCTATATGCACTGAATTATCATTGAAATAAACTCTATGAAACGGAAGTGACAGATAGCCTTGCTGATACACAAGTTCACCACCCAGTAATATCTGTAGTTTTTTATTAATAATCTGCGACCAGGAAAATTCAGCGCTGTAATTATTGCGTGCAGATTTGTCGTAATGCTCATCTTTTCCCGTTGATCCTGCCGGACGCAATTCTATTGGATAAATCAGTGTAACCTGATCTAAAAATGCAGAGAATTTGGCAGTAAATTCACCACTTTTATCTTTTGATTTTTTTGCAATATTAATATTAACGCCTTTTGATTGATAGTCGAATTCTGTAGAGAATGAAATACCTGCACCAATCGTAAAACCTTTGTTTTCATTTTCTCTTGACCAATTGATGGAAGGATAAATCCTGGTGTCCGCATGCGAGGCTGAAGAAATTGTTTTAGGATCTATTTTATCGGAAGAAGCTGATGTGTAATGATCAATACCAATTTCACCGGTAATACTATGTTTGCGATATTTTTTATCGTATCCTGTAAACTTTACATCGAAGGAATTGGAAATATCACTGAGTTTTTCTGTTCCGATGCCACCGGTTACGGCTGAGTTATTTCCATCCTGGCTGTAATAGCTCGACACCAGATTGGCTTCTTCAAATTTTAATCTGCGTTTTTTGTAGGTAGTATCAGCCCCCGTTGTCTGCGAAAACGCAGCCAATATACCCAGGTACATACCGATCACTGAAAGAAATAATTTTTTCATTTATTAAATTGAAACTTTATAAAATTAATTACATCCGCAGCCGCCGCCGGTCTTTCCTCCATTTACACCTGACGCGCCTTCACGATAAGATTGAAAATTCAATTCTGTTTTTTCTACCTTTCGGTTGGAGAGAGACATTTCTGCATCATTAATTTTATTTTTCTGATATTCTTTCACTGTTGAACAGGAAGTAACAGCAATTGCTCCAATAGCAACAGCTATACATTTAGTTTTTACAATTCTCATTGGAGGTTTATATTTTTAGATGTATAAATTCTGTCGTTGTCGTCGATAACAATACAACCGATTCCATGGATCTGGTTGATCATATGCAGCCCGGCATCAATTCCCATGATCATTACCGGCGTTGCCATTGCGTCTGCGAGTTCAGCATTCGGTGATAGAATGGTTACACTTTTTATTCCGGAAACAGGCAACCCGGTTTTGGGATCAATAGTGTGAGAATATTTCTTACCGTCAATCACAACAAATTTTTCATAGTTTCCTGACGTTGCAATTGACGTATTGGTAATTTCCAGGTACGAGAAAGCAGACCTTGCTGCGTTTGGATCTGCAATGCCAATTGTCCAGGCTGTACCATTGGGTTGATTGCCCCATGCAGTAAGATCACCGGCAGCATTGACAATACCGCTCGATACGCCAAGATTTTTCAAGATCATTTTTGCCCTTTCAGCCGCGTAACCTTTTCCGATTCCGCCAAAACCAATCCGCATCCCTTTTTCTTTTAAAAAAACTGTTTCTGCTGTTGGATCCAGCAACACATTTTTATAATTAATCAATCTTACCAGTTGCTGTGCCGTGGCTTCATCGGGAAGGCTTGTCATGCTGCTATCGAAATTCCAGAGTGATTTGTCTACCGAGCCGTAACTAACGTCAAACGACCCCTGCGTTATTTCCGAAATTCTTTTGCAACGGACTAATAATTCAAATAATTCCTTATCAACTTTCACCGGTGCAATTCCTGCATTTCTGTTGATCAGGTTTGTTTGGCTATCAGCGCTGAAAGTGGTAAGTAATTTTTCAATCCTCTTAATTTCATCCACGGCTGCCTGAATATCAGCATTAGCTGAATTTTCATCATCACTAACTACAGTGATTTCAAAACGGTTGCCCATCAGCTTCAGCACTTTTCTGAAAACTGTCAGCTCATTACAAACTATTTCATTGTTTTCCTGCATCCGTAGCCGTTTTTATTTGATTGACAAAATCCTGTGGTGAAACAATAACATCTCCATCCCACTTTTTTATTACATTTCCATTGGCATCCAACAATAATGTGAGAGGAAACGCACCGCCATTATTATATTTATCAGCCATTGCATCATTTTTTTGTTGCTGCTCTTTTGGTAATTGATTTTTCTTTAATCGTGGAAAATCGGCATTTACCAGTACAAGCTGGTCTTTTGCATATTTTTCAAAAATGTCGCTTTCAAAAATATTGCGATGTAATCTTATACAGGGAGCACACCAATCTGATCCGGAAAAATTCAATAAAATATAATGATGTTGATCCCTGGCTGTTTGTTTGGCTTTCTCAAGATCATTACCCCATTGCAATCCCGTAAACAGGAAGCTGCTTAACAATGTAATCAACAGAAATCTCATGTAATTTTTTTTAAAGGTAACGCCCTCAATGCTCCTGAATTGCAGTAATGACGGGCATTAACAAAAGAATAGGCTTTATAAGACGATATGAAAAAAAATCTTAAGATTTAAAACTGTCGCAAAATGTCAGCTCCATTTTTATATAGAATCAATCACTAACATCAATATTTTTAAACAGATTTTTTTAATTAATTAAAAGAACTTCAGTTCCCGGTAATCCGTTGTTGTGATAACAGGCGGGAAATGATTTTTTATAATAATTCGGTTAGTAACTTATAGAAAAAACTGCTGCTAACCGAAGTGCAGTCTGTACATTAAAATAATTGCTGCAACCTTAGAGGGGAGTTTAAATTAAAAACCGCATTAATCAGTATTTAAGCGGCATTAGAATAGTATGATATTCTTTTTAGCGGAGACGAAGGGATTCGAACCCTTGATACAGTTTCCCGTATACACACTTTCCAGGCGTGCTCCTTCAACCACTCGGACACGTCTCCATTTTATGAGGGCTGCAAAAATACCGGCAAAATAGGTATCAAACGAATTTTTTTCATGAATTTTGAAGTTGCCGGATTTAACCTGCCGTCGTTTGTTTGCCCACTATGGAAAACTGCAGATCCAGCTCAACTAAAATGAACAAAAACAGTTTGGTAAGAATTACAGCCCTGTGGGCTTTTTCTGAAGCATTTCTCGGAGGCATTCTGCATGGTCTTAAAATTCCATTTGCAGGTCTTGCACTTTCTTTCATCGCCTCACTTTGCATTACTATCATTGCGATGGCTGATTCTAAGACCGGTGTGATCTTAAAAGCTACACTAGTTGTGATAGCTGTAAAATTTTCATTAAGTCCTTATACACCGCCCATGGCCTATGTTGCCGTTTTGGTTCAGGGCCTTGCAGGAGAAATATTATTTGCCCGCAGAAAATTTATCAGGACTGCAGCATTTATTTTATCCCTCTTCTCTTTATTGTATTCAGCTTTCCAGTTTCTTTTTACGGTGACTGTTTTGTTTGGAAAAAAAGGCTGGATGGCGCTGGATGAAATATTGAACAGCATCACAAGATCAATACTCCCTTCTTCCACGCATTACGCTGTTTACCTTGTGATCATTTATGTTGGATGTTATTTGACAGCAGGTATTATTGCAGGAATACTTAGTATCAGGATCATTGATCAGATCAAGTCGGGTAAGGCATCTGTTGCATTTATCAATGACATCAGGAAGATTGAACAGGAAAAAAAAATCAGCTGGTCTGCAATACATAAAGAACGTTCCGCATGGATGATGTTAATTGGCATTGCCGGATTAATACTGCTGATCATTTCTTATTCTCCATTCATTCAACAATCTTATCTTCAGAAAAAAATAATAGCCTTATTGCTGCGTGGATTTTTTATTTTCATTGCATGGTATTATTTCATCAGCGTATTAATTACGAAACTAATCGGCCGCTGGGCAGAAAAATATAAGAAGAGCAACAATGTTTTTTTCGGACAGGTAATTAATCTGTTACCGGAAATAAAAAACATCATCTCCTACAGCTGGCATACAACGAAGACTGGCAGCAGGTTTCATCATTTTAAAAAATTTATAGCCACCGCCATTTGGCTTACTGCTTACTATGAACCAACCGATACTGATACTGACAGGTCCTGTACACAGTGGTAAAACAACATTGCTGCTGAAATGGATATCCCAACAAAAAAAAATTGCGGGTATACTTACCCCGGTTATAGAAGGAACAAGATCATTCCTGGATATTGAGACGGGGCAAAGCTTTAGTATGAATGCAACCGGCGATGAGCAGCAGGCATTAACTGTAGGAAAATTCCGTTTCTCTGAAAAAAATTTCAGCAGGGCGTCAGCTATTTTAAAGAAAGCCGTTAACAGCCAGCATAATTTTTTAATCATTGATGAAATAGGTCCGCTTGAATTAAAGCAGCACAAGGGATTTTATGAAGCGTTGGTATTTATACTTACACAATTGAAAGATAATTGCCGGCTGCTGCTGCTGGTAAGGGATAATTGCCTGCCGGATATGGAACTGATGATCAATTTCTATAATTTCCGTACAATAATTTATACAGCAGATACATTCAGTCAGCTGCCAGCCCCCTGATACTTTTTATTTTATTGCAAATATTTTTTCTGCATTAGCACTCGTGATTGCTGCGATCTCATTCATGGGCATATTTTTTATCCCGGATATCTTTTCAACAATATATTTCAGGTAGCTGCTTTCATTTCTTTTACCTCGGAAGGGAACCGGCGCAAGATAAGGGGCATCGGTTTCCAATACAATGTGCTCAAGATCTATCTTCGCCAATACTTCTGCCAATCCGGATTTTTTATACGTAAGTACGCCGCCAATGCCCAGATAAAATCCTGCATCAATAATTTCTTTAGCCTGCTCATAGGTACCACCGAAGCAATGAAAAATTCCTTTCAGACCTTTTGATACATAGGTTTTGATAACATCAATACTTTCCTGCATCGCATCGCGGGTATGCAGTACAACAGGTAACTGGTATTGAATCGCCCATTCGATCTGCGTATGAAAGGCTTGATACTGCTGCGTTACAAGGCTTTTATCCCAATAGAAATCGAGGCCGATCTCCCCGATCGCCGCAAATTTTCTTTTGTTTAACCAGGCTGCTGCTTTATTAAGTTCTTCTTTATAATCTTCTTTTACATAACAGGGATGCAACCCCATCATCGCAAAACATTTTCCCGGAAACTTTTCTTCCAGTTGCAGCATCGCTTCAGTTGTTTCGCTGTTAATGGAAGGCATATAAAATTTTAAAACTCCCGTAACCGCAGCTCTTTTCATTACTTCATCAATGTCCGTGATCAATTCTTCTGAATAAAGATGGCAATGTGTATCTATAATTTTCATTTTATTTTTTATACGATATAAAAGTTTGTTTCATGTTATACTCCCGCAAAGTTGATTAAAAAAATTAACAAGGCCTTAAACTTCATACAGGGTCGTTTGTCAGAAGCAGGTTCTTAAATTTTTTATTCACCTCTAATTTTTATTAAAATGAAAAAGTTCATTAATTTTTCTTCATGGCTCTTTGCCTTTGCCATTACCGGCGCTTTAATTTTTACCGGTTGTAAAAAAGAAAGCAGTACGGTAACTACTTCCACTGATTCTTCAGACGATGTAACTGCTACCATGGAAGCCACTTCTGCTGATATAGAGTCCTCGAATACATTTGATGATGTGTTCAACATTACAGCCAGTATGAATACCAGTCAGGTTGGTGAAGACCTTGGTGTTGGCGTAAATGTTTCCGGCCTGTTCAATTTGGGAGGCAGGGAAGATTCAGCAGCCCGTTGCTTTACCATTTCAGTTGTGCCTGCTATTCCGCACGTATTTCCAAAAACCGTCACCATCGATTTCGGTCCTGGTTGCCTTTGCCGTGACGGGAAATACAGAAAGGGAAAAATCGTGACCATTTATACAGCCCCCATGGTCATTCCAGGCAGCAAGGTGAGCAGTACTTTTGTTGGCTACAATGTAGACAGTTTTGCAATTGAAGGCACGCACATTACAGAAAATACCAGCACCAGCAATATGCAGGGCTGGAAAGTGACTGTGATCGATGCGAAAATCACCAACAGCAACAATTCCAAATGGAAAAAATGGAACAGTATCCGGCAGGTTACCCAATCAGAAGGAAACGGAACGCCCGGCTTTCCGCTCGATGATGTGTACAAAATTACCGGTGCCGCAACAGGCTCTAATTCAGCCGGCCATCAATGGACTTCGGTGATCACAGACGCGCTCATAAAAAAATTCACCTGCCAGTGGATTGTGAAAGGATCGGTAAGGATCGATCGCGATGGAATGCAGGCCCTGCTTGATTATGGCAATGGTAATTGTGACAATCAGGCAACCATTACAATCAATGGCACCACTCATCCAATAACATTACAGTAACAAAAATACTTGTTGCACATCTCAAATGGAGTGTGTAACTTAGCAACAGTTTTCATAGGGTACGGATTAAAAACGGGCCAGGGTTTCCACCCAGGCCCAATTT
>JBDUCW010000215.1:0-4828 GCA_040003235.1 Ferruginibacter sp.
ATATTGCCGTACCGCTTGCTTCCATCCTCGCTGTTCTTCCGTTACGGTGAATAAATGTTTCTTCATTGTGCGGCAGGTGATAATGAATGATGTAGCGGATATTGGGAATATCAAGTCCTCTTGCAGCAAGATCTGTTGTTACCAATACATTCACAGTCCCGTTCCTGAACTTACAAAGAGCGCTGTCTCTTTCCTGTTGTTCCATTGCACCATGATAAAACTCATTGATGATGCCTTTGCCTTTTATGATAGCACTGGTTCGCTCTACTGCTTCACGGTGATTGCAGAAAATGATCATCGACCGGTTGCCCAGCATGCAAATGAGCCGGAACAGAGTTTCTGATTTATCTTTTTCATCACTGAATATTGTCTGAACAGTAAGCGCAGCAGGCGCTTCATCGGTGAGATAATTTAATTTTACCGGGGACTGCAGCCGGATGAAATCCGGTATATCCACTGCTTCAGTTGCCGAAGTAAGCATTCTCTTTTTTATGCCTGGTAATGAACCGATGATGAAAGACATTTCTTCCTGGAATCCAAGTTCAAGTGATTTATCAAATTCATCCAGTACAAGTGTTTCAATGCTGTCAGTTGTAATATTACCGCGCCGGATATGATCGGCCAGACGCCCGGGTGTTCCTACCAGTAATGCCGGTGGCTGTTGCAGATTATTTTCTTCGGTCTCTCTTAAATGTCCACCATAGCAACAACTGATCTTAAAACCGGTTCCCATTTTTTTAAAAACCTGTTCAATCTGAATAGCAAGTTCTCTTGAAGGAACAATAATGATTGCCTGTGTCTTTATATTTTCTTTTCGTAAAGTTTGCAGAACCGGTAATAAGAAAGCGAGTGTTTTTCCCGAGCCCGTGGCAGAAAGCAGGATGAGTTCCTCGTTGATGTCAAATGCTTCTATTGTGGCTTCCTGCATTGGATTCAGTGCATCTATCTGCAGGTTGGAAAGAATATTTTCCAGGGAATATGTTTTTTGTTCCATTTGCGCAAAAGTACTGTATTATAATTTAAGGGTTAAAAGCTACGGTAGTAATGGATAATTGATAATGGATAATTGATAATTCTCCGGAATTTATCATTTCTATCTACCTTATTAACTTCTTATCAAACAACTAACATCTAACAACAAACAACAAACAACTTCTCTTATCTTCATATTCATGAAAGCAGCTTCCATACAGGAAATAAAACAGGAACTATCCGGCACTAAGCCTGCAACGCTGGTAACACTTTGCCTGCGGCTGGCACGGTTCAAAAAAGAAAATAAAGAATTGCTTACTTATCTTTTGTTTGAAGCAGCTGATGAACAGTCATTCATTACCGGAGTAAAAAATGAGATCGATGAACTCTTCGCGGAAATAAATATGTCACATTTATATTTTGCAAAAAAAACATTGCGGAAGATCGTGCGTGTGATCAATAAGTATTGCCGGTACAGCAGCATCAAAGAAACCGAGATCGAATTGCGACTGCATTTCTGCAATTCATTAAAAACATCCGGCATCCGCATTGAACAGAATAATGTGATCAGTAATTTATATAATGGACAGATAAAAAAGATCAACAGCCTTGTGGTAACCCTGCACGAAGATCTGCAATACGATTATTTAAAATCACTCGGCGATCTCGCAATCGTTGAAAATAAAAAAGGCATTTTAGGTTTGTTTAAAAAGAACAGGAGTTAGGAATTTAAAATTAAGAATTTACTGATCCGCTAAATTCAGTCACAGAATTTACTAAGGAAAAATACGTGCGTGTATTTTCATCTTCAAAAAATATAGTATGGCAAAATTTTTGCACAATGCTGCCCCGTAAAACCTATCTAAGAAAAACCATATGAAAAAAACTATCCTCTTCTGCAAAGCCATCTTCATTCTTATTTTACTTTTTACTTTTTCTTTTGCTCAGGCACAGCCTTCCAGCTGGCAGTCCAGGGGCGTTGGAGGTGGTGGAAGTTTATTTTATCCGACGATCAATCCAGCCAATGACAATGAATTTTATATCGCGTGTGATATGAGCCAGCTTTTTCACAGCACCGATTTCGGAAACAGTTATTCGCAGGTGCCGTTTACCAGACTGCAGGTTGGTAATCTCTCCACTTATGAATTTACCAGTAACAATAATATTGCTTACTGCATTGCCAATGATGGTAATATTAATTATGCAGTGCGCACGCTTGATGGCGGCAACAGCTGGAATGCTGTTCCGGGCAACCCGCTTGATGGTGAAGATGTTTTCGCTTTAAAAACTGATTATGCAAATCCAGGCCGTATTGTAATGGATTATTATAATGCGATTTATTTTTCAAAAGATACGGGAAAAACTTTTTCACTGGTCTGGACCGGATCCAATTCAGGCGCAGGCATTACAACCGCAGGAATTTTCTTTGACGCGAATAATATTTATATCGGCACCAATGAAGGCATTCTTTTTTCTGCCAACGGCGGAACTTCTTTTACAAAACTTGTCACTACCGGCATGCCTGCATCAGATGCTATTTTTTCTTTTGCCGGCGCGAAAGTAGGCAGCACGACAAGATTCTTTTGTATCACGGCAAATGCCGGGGATATTTACAATGGGTATGCTCCTTATGATTATTATGGTTTGGCAACAGCTGTTTATTCAATGGATGCCGGGACTAATGTATGGGTTCCAAAAACGGGCGGTATTAATCTGGCCAGTGATTTTGTAATGTATGTCGGCATGGCCCGCAATGATATCAATACCGTTTATCTTGGTGGAAGCGATGGGAATACCGGCGGTAACATGGTCATAAAAACAACCAATGCCGGTACAGGATGGAATAAAGTTTTTCTTACCAACAACAATCAGAATATTCGTACAGGCTGGTCTGGTTACCAGGGCGATCGTGATTGGAGTTTTGGTGAAACCTGTTTCGGAATTGCAGTTGCACCTAATAATTCAAACAAAGTTTTATTCGGTGATTTTGGTTTTGTACACACTACCAGTGATGGCGGCGCTACCTGGAAACAGGCTTATGTAAACAGCACCGACGAGCATACTGCTGCTGCGCCAACACCAAAGCGGCAATATTATAATAGTATCGGCCTGGAAAATACCACAACATGGCAGCTGCATTGGCAGGATGCCAATAATATGTTCGCCGCCTTCTCAGATATTAAAGGCATCAGAAGCGCAAATGCAGGCCAATCCTGGAGCTTTGATTATTCAGGACAGAATGCCAACAGCATGTACCGCATCGCAAAAAATATTTCGAACGCTACCATGTATGCGGCAACTTCTAACGTGCATGATATGTATCAAAGCACAAGATTACAGGACGCACAACTGGACGCAACAGATGCCGAAGGAAAAATATTATATTCAACCAATAACGGTACTGCATGGGCGGTATTGCATTTATTCAGTCATCCTGTATTCTGGATAGCAACCGATCCCAACAATGCAAACCGTATGTATGCCAGTGTGATCAGCAGCGCAGCCGCACAGGGCGGAATATGGATGACGAATGATCTGAATAATCTCGGCACTTCTAACTGGACCAAATTACCAAATCCTCCACGCACGCAGGGACACCCGGCAGCGATCGTTGTGTTGAATGACGGTAAAATGGTTTGTACTTATTCAGGTCGAAGAACTACTACTGCTTTTACTGCAAGCTCTGGTGTTTTTATTTATGATCCTGCAGGTAATTCCTGGACAGATGTTTCGGATGCCGGTATGCAGTACTGGACAAAAGACATTGTGATCGATCCAACTGATCCCACACAAAATACCTGGTATGTATGCGTATTCAGCGGATGGGGCGGTGCGCCCAATGGGCTCGGCGGTTTGTATAAAACAACCAACCGCGGTGGATCATGGACCAAATTAACAGGAACACAATTCGACCGCGTGACTTCCATCAGTTTCAACCCATCCATGACAACACAGGCTTATCTAACTACCGAAACGCAGGGTCTCTGGATCAGTAATAACATGAATGCAGCAACGCCTTCATGGTCATTGGTAAATGCTTATCCTTTCCGTCAGCCCGAAAGAGTTTTCTTTAATCCTTACAATGTAAATGAAGTGTGGGTAACCAGTTTTGGAAACGGTTTAAAACTTGGTTTGTCAAATCCAATACCATTGCGTCTCATCTCGTTTACGGGCAACCGCCAAAACAATCATACACAATTGCAATGGATCACTGCCAATGAGGACCGCGGCGATCAATTCGAAATAGAAAGAAGTACCAATGGGATTAATTTTGAAAAGATCGGTTCAGTTAATGGTAAAGGAAGCAGACAATATAATTTTGATGACGACATCGCAGCAACAACTTTATATTACCGTTTAAAAATCATCAGTGCAACAGGCAATTTTTCTTACAGCAATATCATCGTCTTCAAAAGCAGCAAAATCGATTATATAAAACTGTTGGGCAATCCGGTAAAGGAAAATATTTTTCTGCAGCTGGCTTTACAGAAAGAAGATCAATTGCAGTTATTGCTCAGCGATATCAATGGAAAAATATTATTGCAGCAGCAGTTGACGGTCAGTGCAGGCACCAGTCAGTTAACCATTGCCTTGCCCGCGCAATATGCAAATGGAATGTATATGCTGAAGGTCACCGGTTCACAACTGAAAGCTAATATGCGTGTGTTGCTGATGAAATAAAATATAAATATTCAACAATTTTTTGATGATGGGCGATTCATAACATGGATCGCCCATCATCATTTTTTTTGGCTTAACTATTTCTGCACCTGTTCATGTTTTGTGGGAAGGCTCATCCTGTTCAGATTATTATCAGGCAAACATAATTATTGTCCATGTACATAGACATAGTTAT
>JBDUCW010000216.1:0-4782 GCA_040003235.1 Ferruginibacter sp.
GAAGGCCGTTTGGTAAACTTAGGTTGCGCTACAGGCCATCCAAGTTTTGTAATGAGTAACTCTTTCAGCAACCAGACGCTGGCTCAGATCGAACTTTGGGTAAATACTGATAAATACGAAAACCAGGTTTACGTGTTGCCAAAGCATCTTGATGAAAAAGTTGCCCGTTTACACCTTGCAAAAATCGGTGTGGTACTGGATGAACTGACTAACGAACAGAGTGCATACTTAGGCATTTCTAAAGAAGGTCCTTTCAAACCTGAGCATTACCGTTATTAAGAAAGTTGTCAGTTGTTAGATAACAGTTGACAGTAAGCATATTGAATATACCCGCTTCGTAAGGAGCGGGTTTTTATTTTTTAAATTTAATTTTTCAGAAAATGAAAAATACAATTGTTCATTTCTGAAAATAAAAAAAGCATGTAATTATAACATGCTTAATAAATAATTCATTGGCTAAATTAACGCCATCTTCCCTTTTGCCATGACCAGCCGCGGTTTGTCTGATGCCAACTGCCGGGCTGCCAGTTTCTGTGTCCCCGGGGTCTTCCCCAATGTCCTTCATGCCATCTGTAATTTCCGCCTTCATACGCCCAATCTCCTTCTATCCAGATATATCCATTGCCTGGAGCCATCGGTCTTACATAATTAGGTCTTACGGGTTGTGATGAAACGACATAAGTTCCCGTACAACTTGTCATTATTAAAACAGCTGCTGATAAAGCGATTGTTAAGAGATACTTTTTCATTGTTGATATTTTTAATCAGAAAATAAATGCGGAAAATAAAATCAACAAATATGCCAATAAGGTTTTGCGGGTAAATAGCAGAGGCCTCAATTAACTAAATATTGAAATATTTTGGAAAGTCATTTCAGATCAATGAACAGCATCATTACTAAACAAGGCCATTCATTCCCGTTAGTGTTTCCGGTGAATCATCTGCAAAAAACTGGGCAGTACGATCAGGAGCAGGGGCAATGCCACACATAAACCGCCGATAACAGCAATGGCCAAAGGCTGATGCAGCTGTGCTCCTGCCCCGATACCTAAAGCAAGCGGCATGAGTGCAGCAATGGCTCCGAGTGCCGTCATTAGTTTTGGCCGTAGCCTCGCACTGATTGCAAATACAATACTTTCTTTTGTATCCATTGTTTGTCTTGCCTGCAGGTATTGCTGGTAAGTGAAGATGGAGTTTTCACCGATTATACCCACAATCATAATTATACCGGTATAACTTCCCACATTTAAAGGCGTATGGGTAAGATACAGTGCCAGCAGGCATCCTGCAACACCCAATATGGCGAGCACAATAATAAAAAATGAAATAATAAATTCGCGGAACAAAGCAAGGAGTACAATGAAAACCAATATACATGCCGCGAGCAGGATGTACAACAATTCTTTAAATGCCTGTTGCTGCTGTGCATACGAACCTCCATATTCTACATGGTATCCCGGGGGCAGCGATAATTTTTTTCCGATATCCCGTTGAATATCTTTCAATGTGCTGCCCAGATCACGGTTCTCCAGTCGCCCGGTAATTACACCGATCATTTTTTGATTTTCTCTTTCTATTTCGGCAACGCCTTTTGTTAATTGTACATCGGCAACAGTATTGATAGGTCGCAATAAACCATTCGGTAAAAAAATATTTGCATTCTTTAAGCTGTTCACACTGGTGCGTTGTGCATTCGGATACATCATACGGATATTCACCAGCTGTTCTTTTTCCATAATAGTACTGATCACATTTCCTTCAAGCTGTGTCTGCAACTGAAACTGGAAATCAGTTGCAGATACCCCAAACTGCGACAACTTTGCTACATCGGGATGTATTGTTACTTCAGGTCCGGCTACCACAATCCCATCAAATACATCGGCAGTACCAGGTACACTGTCAACAATTTCTTTTACCTGCCGGGAAATATCTTCCAGTTTCTGGCGGTTATCTCCATATACCTTTACCTCGATCGGTTCTACACTGCTCATCAGGTCGCCTAACATATCTGCGATCACCTGTCCGAATTCAACTTTTAACTGCGGCAATACAACCTCGATTTTTTTTCTCAGATCAGAAGAAACTTCATCGGTAGACTTGTTTCTATTTTTCTTCAACTGGATCAGGTAATCTCCCCTGTTAGGTTCGGTAATAAAGAAGCCCATCTGTGTGCCCAAGCGACGGCTGTAGGTCGCCACTTCAGGCTGGGCCTGTATTATCTTATCTACTTCCTTCAGCATCCTGTCAGTTTCTTCAAGGGTGGTTCCGGGCGGACTATTAAAATCAAGCACAATACCGCCTTCATCCATTTCCGGTAAAAAGCCGGAAGGCATCTTGCCGGGCAACAGAATTATAATAACAATGCAGGCGATCACAAATAAAATACTGATGTAAGAATGCCGGACAAAGAAACGGATCCAGCCACCTTTATGAACTGGCTTTTTATGTTCTGCTACTTTTTTGATCTTATAAGGGAACAATAAAAACAATGCAGGCAGTACTAACCAGGTAACCAGAAAGGAAGCAGTTAAAGTAATGATCATGGTAAATGCCAACACTTTAAAATAAGCACCTGCTACTCCACTCATCAATATAAAAGGAACAAAAATAACAATGGTACTCAATGAAGAGCCGATCATTGCCGGAAAAAGATATCTGATTGCCTTACTAACGGTCAGGCCCATTGGTTCATCAGGATGTTCTTCATGACTTCTATGGATCTGTTCCACCACAATTACCGCATCATCGATCATTAAACCGATTGCTGCAGCTATGGCACCAAGTGTCATAATATTAAATGTATACCCAAATGCATACAGGCAAACCAATGTCAGTGCCAGTGTGGTGGGTATCGTCAGCAATATCACCAGGCTGGATTTCAGAGAACGCAGAAAGACCATCACAACAATGATTGCCAGTACAAGCCCGATCCATAAAACATCTTCAATACTTTTTACACTTTCATTTACAAAATCTGCCTGTAAATAATAAGGTATAATCTTTACGTCTTTTGGTAAAATGGTTCCCAGTTCTTTTACTCTTTTCAGGACGCCATCATTCACATCAATCAGGTTGGCATTCGGCTGTTTGATTACAGCGATCAATGGAACATCTTTTCCATTCGCATTGATCCGCACATATTCTTTTGTCTCAGAAATTTTAATATCGGCAATGTCTTTCAGATACGTAACCCGTTTTGCTGAGTTTACAATGACTAAATTTTCCAACGCTGTTTTACTGTCGATCGCATTATCGGTGATGGCCAGGTAAAGTCTGTTATAATCACTGATATATCCATTCGACTGCAATATATTTGTCTGTCCAACAACAGTGCTGATCTGTTGCGGTGTGATACCCAACTCCGTTAGTTTATCCTGTTTCAGCAATATCTGATATTCCTTTGCCTTTCCTCCGATAACGGCAATGTCTGAAACGCCTGCCGTTGCTGCAAGAAATGGTTTTACCTGCAGCAAAGCAATCTTCTGTAATTCAATTGCTGAACGGTCTCCTTCCAGGCTGAATCCCATAACCGGCAAAATGGAAGGATTCATTTTCTCAACAGTGATCTGTGTGCCGGGCAATAAATTACCATGTACATCATTGATCAGCGATTCCATTTGCAGACGTGCCATATCTACATCCGCATCCCATTTTAAAAACACGGAAATTTCACAGCTGCCTCTTGATGTAGTGCTGCGGATATAATCCAATCCCTCGGTGCGTTTGATAATATTTTCCAGGGGAATGGTTACCGTGGCCATCATTTTATCAACGGGCTGCTGGCCTGCATCTGCGATCACTTTTAATTTGGGAAAAGTGATATCGGGAAATAATCCTGTTTTGAGATTCGAAAAACTAAATGCGCCGGCAAGAATGATCAGGACAGCTAACCCAAGTAATGTTTTTTTATGATAGGAATGATACTGCTGCATCCAATTACTCTTTTTCGGTTTCGATCTTCACCAATGATGAAT
This sequence comes from Ferruginibacter sp., assembly GCA_040003235.1. Taxonomy (GTDB): domain Bacteria; phylum Bacteroidota; class Bacteroidia; order Chitinophagales; family Chitinophagaceae; genus Ferruginibacter. The sequence goes on from JBDUCW010000216.1 coordinate 3,975, forward strand.
CAGATAATCCGTAAGCGCCTTTTACAATGATCCTGTCCTTTACTTCCACACCTGAAATAATTTCGCGGAGCGAATCATTCTGTAAACCAACCGTCACCGGCACTTTTACTGCCAGTGTATCATTGATCAGTTTCATTACCCAGAACTCATCCTGCGTTTCGTTTGTCTGAATGGCTTCCAGTGGAAGTGAAACAGCATTGAGCTTCTGCCTCACAGGAATGTGCACCAGCAAATTTAAATTTTCCGGAAGTAACTGGTTGCTGGGAAAACGGATCAGGTAAGTTTGTGTTTGAGAAGTGGAATCCATAAACGGAACTTCTTCCTGTATTCTGGCCTGGATAATTTTACCATCAGGAAATTTAACCGAACAATCTTTTCCTTTATAAACCGATTCATGATATTCATAAGGAACATTAATGACTAATACGAGCGAGGCAGGATCTGTGATCGTAGCCAATACATCACCTTCATTTACAAAATCTCCTTTGCTGTAATTCACTGCAGTGAGTATACCGGATGTGTTCGCAAAAACATTGAGGGGTGTGCGGAATTGTTTTAAAGAAGGTTCCCGGCTATCGATATTTTCAAGTGCATCCTGCTCCTTTGTTTTAATACTGCAGAATAAAACGCCGTTGCTGATACGATCACCGGTTTTCCATGACATGCCGGTAATATAACCGGTTATCGTAGCCCTCACCACCATCTTTTTTTGAAATTCAGTATTGCCATTCAGTTGAATAAAATCTGTAAAGCCATGATTAATTGGTTGTATAAATGTTACAGCCGTTTTTGCTTTTTCTGTTGCGTC
>JBDUCW010000103.1:0-16145 GCA_040003235.1 Ferruginibacter sp.
TTTAAATTCTTTGCTGCTTACAAAACCTTTATCTAAAAAGCGGATCGTTTTATCGCCGTTCAGCAACTGATCTTTAATATTCAGAAAATGAAAGGTCCGGTTATTGGCAACCAGGTGTTGATCATTCTGCGCTTCGGCTTCATTGAAATGAATGGTAGCATAAAAGTTTGCCACAAAAAAACCGGCATCTTCTACCTTCTTTTTTATTTTATCGAAATCAACATCAGCACCGGGTTTGAAAAAAATCTCAAACGTGGATGTTTTAATATTCGCATCCACATGATCTGTAAAATCAAGCGACTTCAAAGCTTTGTTGATGGCATTGCTGCACATGCTGCAGGTAAGTCCGCTCGCCTGCAACGAAACTTTTGTAACCTGTGCATTTACTATCATTGAAGACAGCACGAATGCCAGTATTATTAATTTTTTCATACTGTATTTTTTAAGGATGAAAAATTATGGTTTTGCTGCTACAGCTTTGCGTGGATATTTACAGCAGGCGTCCAGTTTTTTATAGGCTTGATCATCTCCTTTAAAATCCTGCGTGTCATAACCAACATTGGCAATCGATTGCTGAATTTTTTCCGAAGAGGAGTTATTGCTGTTATAAGAAATTTTAAGTTCTTGTGTATCTTCATTCCAGTTGGCAGCAGTTGCTCCCGCTGCTTTTGCCGCTTTTTCTATTTTCTTTTTACAGGAACCGCAATTGCCCCATACTTTGATGGTTTCTTTTTTTATGGTAGCAGTTTGGGCAGATAAATTTGATGTTGTAAAGAGGCCGAATAAAAGTACGGCTATAAGATGGATCGATTTCATTTTATTTAATTTAAAAATTGAGGAATTGATATAACAGGAAATGTCTGCCATAAGCAGTGTCAAATAAATCAATCAATTTTTAAATCCTGAAAACGCAATTGCGTACGCGAAGAGAAGGGCCTGAAAGATCAGGCGGTGAATGATTCTGAAGTGCCAGTGAAATTTTCTGTAAAGAAAAAGTTACATCCTGATTACCGTAAGATGGTAACGCTAAAACAGCAGCAGCATTGAACTCAATATTATTGGTAACGTTCTTATGAGTATCCTGTAATTTGTAAATCTTGAATTCATCCTGGCAACAACCTTTCTTTTCTTTCATGCCGCATTTGCCGCATTTATTCTCAGCAGCTGTTGCAAAAAAATCAACTCCGGATATTTTCCCCATGCAGTGATGTATCTCCATCACGATCCCCGAAGAGGCCGCGAGATAGATCAATGCCGTTATGCCGATGATGATTTTTTTCATGAAAGCACAAAGCTATTGCTTTTTACAATGTAAAACTGTTAAAACGATTTGGTGATTTGGTGATTTGGTGATTTGGTGATTTGGTGATTTGATAATGAATACAATTTGACTTAAGTGTCTTCGTACAAATCGTGCTTAGTGGGAAGGCTCATTATGTCTGGGTTACTATTGCATTCCGAGAGCTTTCTATACAGGCATCCGGCAACGATTCGAAAAAATTATCAATTATCAATTATCCATTATCAATTAATAAAGTTCCACTTGATCCCAAACCTGAACAGCATTCCCTGCGTTGGATAATGCGGCGCCGCAAAGTTATTATTCGTAAATCCAAAGCCGTTGCTGAAGTTCACGGTATTCAGATTTTCAAGTCTTAGAAATCCCGTAAATGTTTTTATCCGGAAATGCATGAAGAGTGCGATATCCGGGAGGTTTTTTATTTTCATCGTGTCCTGCGGCGTAAACTGTCCCATCACCGGGGAATAATTATAAGCATCAAAAGGCGTATAATATCTTAACTCTATGCCGGTGCTGAGATTAAGATTTTTATAATAAACACCTTCAAAAGCAATCCGGTTCCTGGTAAATACCAGGGGCACTTTTACAGGCGCACTCCCATCGGTTTGCTGTAATACGATGTCACTATATAAATTCCATTTGCGTGAAAGTTTGATTTTTTTGGATGCATACAACTGCAGCAGATTGATCACTTTTGAATACTGTGCTGTCTGGTAGTAGTTGGTAAAATAAGAAAGGTTCGTAATGAAATGATCTTTGAATCCAAGTGTCAGAAGCGAGTTGTCTGACTGCGCACCAAAAGAAACCGTATTTTCCTTTTTTGATAAAGTACTGTTCTTAAAATTAAAAGAAGATGCATCATTGAAAATAAAAGAAGGCGTTCTGTTTATATTGTTGAAGAACAAACGTACGTTTCCGAGTTTTTTATTAATAAACCTTGCCAGTGTAGCCTGCGCTGTATAATCGCCTGCATTAAAACCAGCCGTATAAAATTCCCCCTTCGCTAAAATATCCCAGCGTTTATCACGCGTTTTGTTGCGGTATTCTGCATGCAAAACAGCATTGTAAAGATGTGTACTGCCGTTTTTTAATTCGCCTGTAATATTTTCAAGCCGGATACCTGCTAAAAAAAACTGCGCAGGATTTTTTGTTTCGGGAAACTGTAATAAAGAAATATCATTGCTGAAGACTTTCCATTTATCACGGATATCTATTGTATCTTTTGGTGCATGTAATGTGAGGCCGTACCATTTCTGATAAATGGCAGAGTCTGTATTCACATCACGGTAATTATAATCATAGGTGCTGTAGGTCAGTGTATGCTGCAACCTGAGTTTGGGATAAAATAAATATTCGGTAGTGGAATCATTCACGGCAACAGAATCTTTTATGCCGATATCATAACTGTTGCGCAGGAAAAAGGTCATGTCCTTATAAATATTTCCTGTATTTACTTTTGTATTGAATGGATTGGAAAAGCCCTGTGTTGAATTACCAAGGTTCACATCAATATAAAAACGATCTTTCTTATTCGGATCTGATAAGGATGAATCATTCTGTAGGCCACCGTTCTCATTACTTTTGATCGTATTACCCACCAGTATCATCGAAGCGGCATAACGTTTCCGTTTACCCTGGTAACCACTGAAAAACCGATATGAATTGTGATTTGTATTCTGTGAAGTAAAAAAACCAGGTGCATTGATGAGCCGGTAATCAAAACCAAAATTAAAATTGGGTTTCGGATTCTGGGTATGCAGCACTTTTACCATCTGCTCTTTGCCGCTCGCGAGTTGATAACTTAATTGCGTAAATGGTTTACTGGTCTTGTAAAAACGGGTTTCTTCCAGCGTGTAGCGGTAAACGTCATATGCGTGAAAACCTGCATCCCAACCGGCTTTGCTGTTGGGTGAATAGATCAAAGGGTAAGCAGCAGCACCATTATTGCCCAGCACCTGCCATGAGGAAGGAACTGAAAAATATTTATCAAAATCATTTACCGATGAATCAATGGTATTGTTTCTTACAGAATCAAGATATTTATAACTGATGTTGATCGTATCCGGTACACGATGCTCAAAACCTATTGAATCAGGCCGCTGTGCTTTTGCCGCAACTACGTCTGTATTGGGAGCTGTTGTGGAAGTTGGAGTTGTTTTTTTACCAACCGTTTTCTGAGGGGGCGGTACCTGGGCTTCAGCAAACTGGTGCAGCAATAAAAATATCAATACGCTTACAATGCATTTCATCCGGATTATAATTGTGTTACCAGTTCTTTCAATATGTATGCAAAATTTGGTTCTGCATCTTTTGCTGCCTGTAATACTTCTTCATGTGTGATCACATTCTCATCCTCACGGATACCGACATCCGTAATGACACTCATGGCAAAAACATCGAGCCCCATGTGCACTGCTGCTATGCATTCCTGTACTGTACTCATTCCTACCGCATCACCCCCGAGCGCATGAATCATCAGGTATTCGGCTCTTGTTTCAAAAGTAGGACCGGTAACCGCAACATATACACCTTCCTGCAGATGAATACCTTTTGATTGTGCAATTGATTTTACTTTACTGATCAGGTGTTTTTTATAAGGCTCACTCATATCCGGGAAACGTGTACCTAATTCTTTTTCATTTTTTCCGATCAGGGGATTGGGCGTTAACTGGCTGATATGATCTTTGATGATCATCAGGTCACCTACTTTAAATTTTGGATTTACACCACCGGCAGCATTGCTTAATAATAATGTCTGGATGCCCAGGAATTTCATTACCCTCACAGGAAACACGGTCTGCTGTGCAGTATATCCTTCATAAAAATGAAAACGGCCTGCCATTGCCACTACTTTTTTGCCCCCTATTTCTCCGAATAATAATTTACCACTATGCCCTTCAACAGTACTCACCGGAAAGTGGGGAATATCTCCGTAAGGAATTTCTTTTTCTACTTTGATCTCTTTTCCAAAATTACCCAGCCCGCTGCCGAGTACGATTCCGATCTGCGGTGCTGTTGCATATTGCGTTTTAATAAAATCCACTGCTTCTTTAATTTTCGCCATTACATTTTCCATATAAGTCAATTGTTTTGCAAAGAAAGGAAACAAAACCTAAGCTGCGCATAAAATAATGATAAAAAAAGGAACTGCAAATGCAGTTCCTTTTTAAAATAAAAGCCGTTGATAAATTTATATTGATTACAGCTTATTGAATTTTCTAACCAGCACATCATCATCCAGCTGTATCTTGATAATATAAGCACCAGCTGCAAAGTTGCCTGTATTAACCGGTAACAAATTGCTTCCGCGTGCAATGCTGAGTGTTTTTGTATAGATGATCTTTCCGCTGATATCAGTAATGACGAATGAACCGGTTCCTGCTTTATCAGCATTGATTGAAACCTTGAGCTGATCATTTACCGGGTTTGGATAGATAGCAATATCAGCAATGCCTTCATTGCGGACACTGCGTACAACACTGTATTTATTTGTATTGTCTTTATCCACCAGTCTTAACCGGTAATAGTTTATACCAGCCGGCGGATTATTATCAGTGAACAAATAATTGGTAACCGAACTGCTGTTGCCCGCTGCTGTTACCTGTCCGATGGAAACATAATTTCTTGCATCACTGCTTCTTTCAATTACATAGTAGCTGCTGTTTATTTCCTGTGCGGTACTCCAGTTGAGAATATTTATTCTTCCAGCACGTTGCGCAGTAAATGATTCAAGTGTTACCGGGATGGTACTGGTTAAAGATGCAACAATGGTAAAGCTACCCTGGTTTGCTGCTCCGCTTCCATAACTGTAAACCCGCATAAAATAATGTTTATTGGGAGTTAGTGCACTCAGGTTAACAACTTCAGGACTGGTACCGCCGGTTCCGTCTGCACAGGTAACAGGTGTTCCGAGGCTGGCGCATGAAGTTGCCTGGTAAACCTGCGCAACAATATCTGAAATTCCACCAACTGCATCAGGCGTTATTGTAAGAGTTCCTGCCGGTGCAGATGAAGTGGTTGTAAATTCAAACCATACATCATCATCTGCAACACCGGTAAAACCAGCACAGGCGTTAGCCGGAAGAGTGAGCGTGGCACCTACTGTTGTTCCTGCCACAGCATTACCTGCAACATTGGAGGAATTAATATTGATCGCACCGGAACACACATTATTTACCGGTGTATTCGGTTCTGCTGCTATCGTGAATGAATTAGAAGCACAGGTAGACTTGAGTGCAGATACTGCCCCGATCTTTGGAACAATAAACCAATAATAAGTTGTACCGGGAGTAAGATTACTAATGGTTGCCGTTGTACCCGTAACGGTGCCGATATTAGTCTCACTGCCCGCGGCTGTGCCAAGATAGAAATCATACGCGGTTGCATGTGGCACTGCTGTCCATGTAAATGTTTGCGAAGCCGGTACGCCGGTAGCGCCGTTCAATGGAGCGGTAATAATGGCACAGGGCAATGCGGCAAATGAAAAGCTTGCCCAGGTAGAAAATGTACTTCCGGAACATGCTGTTCTCACATACAGATAATCAACTGTGTCAGCCGTAATACCTGTTATTGCAGCGGAAGTTGTAGCAACAGCAGTTCCGCTTGCGGGCGCAACCCCGGTAATATTGATGGCCCATTGATAACCGGTAGGACTTCCGGGAGGCGCAGTCCAGGTTGCAGTACCGGTTCCCGCACCGTAATTATAATTGCTGACATTGAGTCCTGTTGGAGTGATACAGCTCGGCTGATCAGCCACAACAACATCATCAAGACAAATGCTTTCACCATAATCACCGGTGCCTCTGAAAATAATATAATTGGTTGCACCATTATAAGAAGCAGGAATATCAAAATAATACTGATACCATCCAACAGCAGATTCAATTGGAGCAGATGTATAAACCCTGATGATCTTTCCAAGATAAGTAGCGCCCGCAGTGCCGGCCGCTGTGTTCACATAAACAGTAAGACTGTCTTTACCCGAATACGTACCGCTACGGAACATCCAGAAACTGACTCTTTTCGCAGCTCCTGAAAAGTTCATGGCCGGCGTTATCAGATCTGCCTGAGAAGTAGGATCAAAATCCCACGAGTCATAATACGCCATCCCGGCGCCGCTGTGCGGGTTAATGGTCGTTGCGGTATTTACATCACCTGTTGATCTTGACCATGGGCCGCCCGGATATCCCTGGCTTCCGTCTCCAACAGAGACAATATTGGTTACCCAGCCTGCAGGCGGAAATGTAGTGCCATCAAAACTTTCGGTAAGTACCTGGCATTTCGCAATGAATGCATAAAAGGTAAGCGTAAGAATTACAAGTAGCTTTTTCATCATGTTTTTTAATTTTAAAAAGTGACACGTTAATTAAACTGTTTGCAGGGAGGATTTTATTTTTCAAAATCATTTCTATTTCCTTGCGGGAAATTGACGATGATGTGGGTCGGCTTATTAAAAATAAATCAAAGTCCTGATAAAACAGGAATTTGGCCTGTAATTTTTTGAAACTTACTTTCTTATCTTCGCCAAAACATTTTTATTTATGAATCTCCACGAATACCAGGCAAAAGAATTATTGAAAAAATACAATGTTCCGGTGCAGGAAGGCATCGCCTGTAATACGGCATCTCAGGCTGAAGAGGCTTACCGCCAGATTCACACGCAATACGGAAGTAAGTTTGCCGTGGTAAAGGCACAGATACATGCCGGTGGTCGTGGGAAAGGGAAAATATCTGGAACAGAACAACGTGGTGTTGCCGTGGGCAAGAATGCAGAAGACGTAAAACAGATTGCACAGAATATTCTCGGGGGAACGTTGGTTACTTTACAAACAGGACCTGCCGGTAAACTCGTCAACAAAATTATTGTTGCACAAGACGTATATTATGAAGGACCCAATCCTGTAAAGGAATTTTATTTATCCATATTAATGGACCGTGCCAAAGGTCAGAATGTGATCATGTACAGCACTGAAGGCGGGATGAACATAGAAGACGTAGCGCATGATAGACCAGAAAAAATATTTAAAGAATGGATATACCCCGGCGGACTTTTGCAGGGATTCCAGGCAAGAAAAATTGCGTTTAATTTCGGACTGAGTGGAGAAGCTTTCAAGAACTGTGTAAAATTTGTAAGCAATCTTTACAATGCTTATATCGGTCTGGACTGCAGCATGCTGGAAATAAATCCGCTCTTTAAAACAAGTGATGAAAAGATCATCGCCGTGGATTGTAAAATGGGACTGGATGAAAATGCTTTGATGCGCCATCCGGATCTTGCGGCCATGCGTGACCTGAGTGAAGAAGATCCTACAGAAGTTGAAGCCGGAAAATTCAATCTTAATTTTGTAAAACTTGATGGCAATGTAGGCTGCATGGTAAATGGCGCCGGGCTCGCAATGGCTACGATGGATATGATCAAACTCAGTGGCGGCGAACCTGCCAACTTCCTGGATGTGGGTGGTACCGCCAATGCACAAACGGTGGAAGCCGGCTTTCGTATCATTTTAAAAGATCCAAAAGTAAAAGCGATCCTCATTAATATATTCGGCGGTATTGTTCGTTGCGACAGAGTTGCGCAGGGCGTTATCGATGCGTATCAAAGTATTGGCAACATCGCCATCCCCATCATTGTTCGCCTGCAGGGCACCAATGCAGAAATTGCCAAAGACCTGATTGATAAAAGCGGATTGAAAGTACAAAGCGCTATCTTATTAAGCGAAGCAGCTGACCTGGTGAATAAAGCAGTAGCTTAATTGTTGAATTGCTTTATTGTTGAATTGTGTATTGATAAATTGTTGAATTGCTTTATTGTTGAACTGTTGTATCCACCTCAAATTTTCATAAGCCGATAACAATTAAACCATACAACAATATAACTATTGATAATTGGTCTTAACCGTTAAAAGTGCAGTTCAAACGTTGTGATCACCGGCACATGATCACTGTGCGCTTTCCATAGTTCATAATCTCCTATTTCAACTGACTGAATATTGTCGGTCATGTCTTTCGATGCAAAACAATAATCCAGGTGATAAGGTTTATCCCGGTGCCGGTATAAATAAAGTGTGGGATGCTTTTCTTTTCCCTGCAGCTGTTCATGATGCAGATGATAGCAACTGAAAATTCCTTTTGCTGCCAGGCGCTTTACAACATTGGAATGATTGCCCGTCCTTTTTTTTCTGTCCCAGATCGTATTGCTGTTAAAATCGCCGATCAGTACCGTCTTTTTATTCTTCAGATTTTTATCGTAATGCTGCAACGCTTTCCATATCTGTTCTACATATTGTCCGTCCGGATCATTGGGGTTGTTTGCCCAGATGGCATACAGATCAAAATTATATTCACCATTACTCACTGCAATTGGAACAATCATTTTCAATTCAGGGTTATGCGTTCTGCGGACCTTAAACCTGAAGTTGCTGTAAGAAAAAATTCCCAGCCCTTTATTTTTATTGCTTCCAAACCAAAGCATATCAGTCGGCCTGCGGGTGTGTTCAGCAAATATTAATTTGTCGGGATGCTCACATTCAGGCACCACCAGGATGTCCGGGTTATGCGCAAGAATGAAGTCAGCTTTTTTCCGGAAAGCCATATTGCAGTTCCAGGTGATGATTTTCATTGCCTGCACAACTTTAAAAAATGAAATATAAATCTTAAGAATTAATTATAACTCATCGCTTCCTTGCTGAGATATTTTTTAAGCAACCCCATCTGACCGATATCATAACTTTCATGCTGCGCAAGAAATGCAATGGTGCCACCAACGGTATCATCGCCTGCCGGATTCTTAAAAGGCGCCGGACCATTCAATTGCTCATCGGTAACAGAAGCCAACCCTTCTCTCATCAGCTTACTTGCTTTATTCCATTCTTCTTTGATCTTTTCGAGTGAATCGAATTTCATTGTTTCTTCAAATGGTTTAAAGTTTTCAAAAAGGCCGGTGTATGGATTGGTTCCAGGCTTGCCCAATAAAGCAGCAATATTATAACGGGCCCATACGGTATGTGTGGCCAGCCAGTTCAAAGGATTGTTGTGTGAACTGATTCGTTGTACGGCATGTTCATCCGAAATTCCGTCGAGACAGTTCATAAAAAGACGCTCATTCAGATTAAAAATAAGTTCAGAATGATAAATTGCTTTTTTCATTGTATGTAAGTTTTAATTATAAAGAATGCAGATCGTTGAGTCTATTGCTGATGATCCGATAAAGGAACAACATTTTATAATGAAAACCAATCTTTAACTATTTGATGTTTTAGAAAAGATCTCACGCATTGGTTCGTGCCTCAAGATCCGAGGCATTGGAAAGATGTTAGTAAAAAGTTAACCACTCTATATTTTAATTACTTAATAATTTCCGGACAGTTTCCAATAAGACTGAAAGTTCAAAAGGTTTTTCTAAAGTATGATTTGCGTGACATTCTTCATAATTGTCTAACATTTCGGGAATAGCCGAGCACAATAATACAGGAATATCTTTATGCTCAGCCGCCTTTATTTCTTTACATATATCACGACCATTATCTTCGCCCAGCATAACGTCGAGTATAACCAGATCTGGCTTAAACAACTTCAGTAATCCTAAAAACTCTTTTTTTGATTGCGCAGTCTGAATCTCATACCCGTTACGGGATAAGTACGCAGCAAGTAATAAAATGATGTCCAGTTCATCATCTACGATAAGGATACGTGGCATTTTTAATTGATTTATTAGGTGCCGGTCTCATTGCAAATCTAAAACCAAATCAATATGATGGCCCTTTTTAAAGCTGAAATTTAAAATAGTTTAGCGGAGATTGAAAATTGTACTGATCGGCGCAAACAAACAGAATTTTAATCGGGGTATAATTTACTCAACAGCAAAAATTAAAATTTATTTTATCCCAACTGATATATCGTTCTCCGCCGTTGTAGGTGTTCCCGATACTGAACGCCGCCGTCTGGTCTCCGACCAACGGAATTTGTTGCATCCATACTAATGAGATCAAGATCTGGATTTTGTAATTTCAAGGTCACTGCTTCTTTCGGGACTTGTTATATTTTGGTTCGTTACATGTGTGGACCTTCCGTGGATCTTCTTCGCTAATTACCGAACGAAACCCACGGAAGACCCACGGGAAGTACGAACGAAACAATAAGGAAATACGGACAGGAACCTGTTGAGATTGTATCCGGATAAGGCAGATCCTGCCTTGGAATTAGTTCAATTCAATTAAAATTATGTACCATTAAAATTATGAAAATGAAATGCCGCCGGGCGAATAAAAAGATTGCAAAACTATTTCGTTTCGTGAGACACGAACCGAGGCGTTGAAAGGTTCGTGAGGCACGAACCGGGAAACAAATTTATTTTTAAACTTTTAATTTTAATGAAGCACACTCAGCACACTTCCTGTCTTTACAGTTACTGCACCTGTTGCATTGACAGTGACCGAATAGCATCCTGCATTGGCAGTAACCATTATGTTGTGATTCACAATTACTACTGAAGTATTAGATGGCACCAGCCCACCCGTCCAGACTGCAGGGTCATTCCAGTTGCCATTGGCAATACTTACGATAGTAGCCGCATCATCTATCTTCGCCAGGTATGCATCCTGCAATCCGCCGAATGTAGTTTGAAAACCTGTTGCGGAAGCAATACCAGCTGATGATTTGGTATTGCCCGTTACATATAAATTGCTGCCATCCGTAACGCAGGCACTACCTACATCATCGCCGCTTCCTCCATAATAAGAAGCCCATAATTCTGTGCCCAGACTACTTAACTTAAGAACGAATGCATCAAAGCCGCCACCGGATGCATTTTGAAAGCCGCCATTAGCAATGCCCGAAGCTGAATTATTAGTAGATCCTATAAGAAAAATATTGCCCGATCCATCTACAGCACAGGAGTTTCCGGTCTCATCACCAATGCCACCAAAATAAGTTGCCCATAACCGAAAACCTGTGTTATCAAATTTCACCAGGAATCCATCAGTTGCTCCACCAGCTGTATTTTGAAAACCATTCAGGGAAATATTGGTAGTAGAAGAAGTTTGTCCTGCCAGGTAAACATTACCCGATACATCCACAGCGCATGACTTTCCATTATCATTGGCAGTACCCCCATAATAGGTTGCCCATAACCGTGCACCGTTACCATCAAATTTTGCAATGTATGCATCGGAACTTCCGCCGAAACTGTTTTGAAAACCACCATTGGAAATATTCGTAGTAGAAGTTGTTTGCCCGGCAATATAAATGTATCCATTATTATCAATGCAGGAAGCATTACAGTAATCGACACCGTTACTTCCATAATAAGTAGCCCATAGCCGGCTGCCGGCGCTGTTGAACTTTACCAGGAATACGTCAAACACGCCGGAAAAATTATTTTGAATACCACCGGAAGCAATATTGACTGAAGATGCGGTACTTCCTGAGATATAAACATTTCCTGTAACATCGGTGACGCAACCATAAATTCCTTCATCACTGTTGCCACCATAATAAGTAGACCATATCAATGAACCGCTGTTAGTAAATTTCGCAAGATACGCATCCGTGGTACCGCCATAATAAGTATTCTGAAAACCTCCTGAAGCGATACCGGTTGTGGAAGCAGTCTGTCCACCGATATAAACATTTCCGGCAAAGTCAACCGTACAGGCATAACAATATTCATAACTGTTGCCGCCAAAATAAGTGCTCCATACCCTTATGCCCGAACTGTTGAATTTTACGAGGAAGGCATCCGAACTTCCGTTCAATGTATTTTGATATCCACCTGCAGCAATGTTGGCAGCTGAATTGGTATAGCCCGCTATGAAAACATTTCCGCCCGGATCTTTCGCACAAGCATAGGTTTGATCGCCATTGACATCACCATAATAAGTTGCCCAGCTTATAGAAGGATCAATACGGAGTATACGGCCATGATGTGCAGCTACACTGAATCTTATGATACCGTCAGCACATTGTTTAAAATGTGTAGCAATAATTTTTTCATTTTCATCATAACTGACCGGTGTTTTTTCCTGTACTGAACCCAGACTCGTTTCTATTAATAATGCTCCCTCCTTTGTTACATTTACTTTATCTGCATCTTTTACCTGAAGTTGAATATCATTTGCATTTCCGCCGGCATGAATCAGAAAATCATATTTCATGCAGCCATTACTGACGTAAATTATCCAATCTATATGTGGATACACATTCTCTAACACAATCTTTTCATATCCATGTACGCCTGAAATTTTATTGCCCTCCAAATAATAATTTTCTGTATAAAGACTTTGTTTTTCTTTCCGCACAACCGGGCGGGGATTACTTTTCTTTAAGCCGAGCATAAAATGTACAGTGCTTTGTTTTACCTGTTGCTGCAATTCAATCTGTCTTGTCATGTTTCGCGGATCTGAGAGCCTGGTTGCTTCAAAGCCTTGCGGATATTCGGTTTTATTAAACTGGTAGTGGATACCGGTAGTTGTAATAAAAATTTTCATGCTGCCACGGTCTGCCGTAAACAATACATCTTTACGCAGTTGACCCTTATTTTCCATGAACAGGAATTCTTTTTTACCCAATTGTTGATTTGCAGGAAGTACCTGGGCTTTGGACATAAGCATTACTCCGAAAAAAAACAGGAATAAAATGCTGCGGATAAAATTTTGCATAAGTCTTCTGAATAAATACAAATATTAAAAATCAACAGGCTCCTGCCTATACATAATTTGTAGTACCGTTTATTCAGATGAAATTGAATCTGTCAAAACAGGATGCAGATTTTCGCCTGTATTGATTTCAATAGAGCGTTTGATAAATTAATATTAAATTAGTAGATAAATTTCCCGTCATGAAAAAAGTATACTGCGCCTGCGGACTTCTCTTATTGTTTACCACGCAATTGAAAGCACAAAACATTGGAATTGGTACCGGCACTCCCAATGCACAGGCATTAATGCATGTCGATCTTGGCCCAAGTACTTCCAAAGGTTTTCTTATAACGGGTACGGGCATCGGCGGAACAATCCCTGACCTTGGAGCCGGTTCCAGAATGATGTTTTACCCGGGCAAAGCAGCTTTCAAGGCAGGGTATGCCTATTCAACAGAGTGGGATGATATTAATACGGGAATGTATTCTGTTTCATTAGGAGCAAATACTATTGCCAGTGGATATGGTTCAACTGCGCTGGGCATTCAAACAACAGCAGGTGCATCATACAGTACAGCAATGGGATATTTGTCAACTGCCAGTGGGATATGGTCTACAGCAATGGGATATGGATCAACTGCCGGTGCATTCTATGCAGTTGCAGCAGGACATAATGCAACTGCTAGCGGAGTTTCCTCTTTCGCACTTGGCGACGTTGCAACCGCCAGTGGTGACAATTCATATGCAATAGGACACAATATTTCTACCAATGGCAAAAAGGGATCTTTTTTTCTTGCAGACAGTGATCCATATAACAAAGGGGTCAGAGTGATCGGCAGCACCGATCAGATGGCCTGCCGGTTTAACGGAGGCTATTATTTTATTTCAAGCAACAGCGGCGCTGATATCGGGGTGCAGGTTTTGGCGGGCGGCAATTCCTGGTCAGTGGCCAGTGACGTCCGGAAGAAAGAAAATTTTCTTCCTGTCGATGGTGAGAAACTTCTCCAGAAAATTGCCGGCCTTTCTTTAACCACCTGGAACTATAAAGGGCAGGACCCTAAATATTTCCGCCACTTTGGACCGATGGCACAGGATTTCTATGCCGATTTCGGCAAAGATGCATTGGGTACTATCGGATGTGATACTTTAATCAATCAACAGGATCTGATCGGCGTTGATCTTATTGCTGTACAGGCTTTGGAAAAAAGGACTGCAGTACTTAATTCAGAGAACCGCGAATTAAAAAATGAAGTGGCAGCATTAAAGAGAAGGCTTGATAAAATGGAAAAGAAATTAAACAGGAGGTAAACCGATTAGTACCTTAACCTGCGGTGCTATTAAATACAGAACGCAGATTATTATGGTCTTTATGATTTATTGCTGATTAGCTGGCTTTCTATTATCGGAACAAATCATATTGTAATCGTTTTTACTGATAAATAGATGAGTTTATGATTTTTGATAAAAAGCTATACAAAAATCATCATCAATCTATTCAACCTGCCTGCCGGCAGGCAGGTCTTAAAAATCTGCGTTCTATTTAATAAATTCAATAGCACAACGGTTAGTAACTTAATCTATTTCATTCGGACCAATTTCTTTGGTGAGTTTAGTGAATCCAATCACTTCGCCATCGTCGTCATGCAATGCAGTAATGAGAATACTGCCCCAGAAAATAGTTCCGTCTTTTTTCACCCGCCGGCCGATATGCCTTGCACGGCCTTCGCGTTTTGCCAGGTCAATCAATTGCTCGGGAAGTCCTGCCTGCCGATCCTGCGGCATATAAAACAGTCTGAAATTCTGACCAAGAATTTCAGCTTCTTTATATCCTTTGATCTTTTCTGCTCCTGCATTCCAGGATAAAATAGTTCCATCAGCATCGAGCAGAATAATAGCATAGTCCTGTATTTCAGTGATCATCTTTTTGTGCAACTGTTCAAGCAATTTCTTTTTTTCCATCCTCAATTTTAAACAAAGATAAATGTTCATGCATAGAAAATATTGGGCGGTACCTGATTTTAGCTGAAACAAACAGATAACAAAAAAGCTAATTTGAACCGGTTTCTTTTAGCAGGAATTTAAAAAATCTTTATCTTCAAAATAAAAAATATCATGGCAACAAATGATCAACGCATTGACGCTTACATTGCAAAGTCGGCTGATTTTGCGAAGCCCATTCTTATTCATATCCGTAAACTTGTACATGCAGCCTGCCCGGATGTGGAAGAAACAATGAAGTGGAGTTTTCCGCATTTCGATTATAAGGGCGAAATGATGTGCAGCATGGCCGCTTTTAAACAACATGCTGTATATGGTTTCTGGAAGGCAGCGTTGATGAAAGATAAATCACTGGTAGAAAATGCAAAATCAGAAGTGGCCATGGGCCATTCAGGTAAACTTACTTCTTTGAAGGATCTTCCTTCCGATAAAAAAATGAGCGCCTGGATAAAAGAAGCAATGAAGCTGAATGATGAAGGGATCAAACTTCCCTCAAGGCCAAAAGCAGTAGCAGGCAATGTTACGGCTCCTGATTATTTTATGGCAGCAATGAAAAAAAATAAAAAAGCTGCTGCTAATTATGAAGGGCTCAGCAACAGTTGTAAAAAAGAATATATTGAATGGATCACGGAAGCCAAGACTGAACCCACGCGTGATAAG
The DNA here is from genome assembly GCA_040003235.1 of Ferruginibacter sp. Classification (GTDB taxonomy): domain Bacteria; phylum Bacteroidota; class Bacteroidia; order Chitinophagales; family Chitinophagaceae; genus Ferruginibacter. Next base: position 15,591 of record JBDUCW010000103.1, read on the forward strand.
CGGATGGCCACTGCCATTGAATGGATCAGTGAAGGGAAAACAAGAAACTGGAAATATAAAGACTGTTAAAAGTTAAGAATTAAGAGTTAAGAGTTGACCGGTGAGTTGCTGATGAGATCAATCATCTTCCATCTCACCGGTTATTTTTTTGTAATTATACGAAAGCGAACGTTTAACAAATTGTATTGCTTTCAAACTTTATTTTTATTCCGCTTATGTAAAACCCTACCCTAAGTTATCTCATAAAAAAAATTACCCTTATGCAAATGATCAAACTAACCTGTGTGTTGGTCTTATTCTCCGCGATCAATACCGTAACTGCACAACAACCCATCTTAAAAATTGCAGGCAAAGATTCAGCAAGCGTAAAATTAAAATCTTACAAAGTAGAAGTAAAAGTGGTGGGCAATACTGCAATCACTACCATGGAGATGATCTTCTGCAACAGTGGTGACCGTGTACTTGAAGGAGAACTGACCTTTCCGATGCCCGATGGCGTTAGCATCAGCAGGTATGCAATAGACATTAAAGGAAAAATGCGCGAAGCAGTTCCGA
>JBDUCW010000104.1:0-16051 GCA_040003235.1 Ferruginibacter sp.
TTATGTGTTTGATCTGCTGTCGTTGAATGCGAAGGATACAACGTCATTGCCTTTGATAGAAAGAAAAGTATTATTGAAAAAACTGATCAGGAAAAATCCTATCATAAAATATTCGGATCATATTATCGGAAATGGAAAGGAGTTTTACGCTGTTGCAGAAAAACAGGATCTCGAAGGTATCATGGCCAAGAAAGCAGACTCAGTTTATTTTCCCGGCGTAAGAACCGGAGACTGGTTGAAAATAAAACAACATCATTCCGATGAAGTGATCATCACAGGATTTACGGAACCAACCGGTTCAAGAAAATATTTTGGAGCGCTGGTACTTGCAACAAAAAAAGGAAATCAACTCAAATATGCAGGCCATACCGGAACTGGTTTCAATGATAAGATGATAAAAGAAATTTATGAAAAATTAAAGCCATTGATCAGGCCAACATCTGTATTTACAGAACGCGTGAAAACAAATACAGCAGTTACCTGGGTAGAACCAAAATATATTGCAGAGATAAAATTTACAGAATGGACAAGTGATGGAAAAATGCGGCATCCTGTTTTCTTAAGAATGCGGGAAGATAAAAAACTAAAAGACATTCAAATGGCAACAATTACAAAAAGCAAAACACTTGACAAGACGAAGTCAAAAGTTAAAAGTAAAAAAGTAAATCAGGAGGATGACGTTGAAAATGATGATCCGAATGAAAAGGATGTTATTATCGGCAAAAATAAAGTTCATCTTACCAATCAGCATAAAATTTACTGGCCTGATGAAAAAATAACCAAGGGCATGATGATCGATTATTATCAGCAGGTAGCAGATTATATTCTTCCTTATTTGAAAGACCGGCCTGAATCTTTAAAAAGAAATCCCAGCGGAATTAACGGTATTGCTTTTTATCATAAAGATGCAGGTGATGATGCGCCGTCATGGGTAAAGAGTAAAAAGATATTTTCGGATTCGGTTAATAAAGATATTGATTACATTATCTGTAATGATAAGGCAACGCTTGCTTATTTGAATAACCTCGGCTGCATCGAACTGAACCCATGGAATTCTACAACCAAAGCGCTGGACAAACCTGATTACATGATCATCGATATTGACCCTGCACCAAAAAATACTTTTGAGCAGGTAATTGAAACTGCCAATGTAGTAAAAGCAATTCTTGATAAAGCCGGGGCATCATCATATTGCAAAACTTCGGGAGCAACTGGTTTACACATATTTGTTCCGATGCAGAAAAAATACGATTATGAAACCGTCAAAAATTTTGCACATATCATTTGTGTTATGGCAAACGAACAACTTCCGTCGTTCACAAGTATTGAAAGAAACTTAAAGAAACGTGGTTCAAAAATTTATCTTGATTTTTTACAGAACAGGAGAGGGCAAACCATTTCATCTGTATATAGTTTGCGGCCACGGGCGGGAGCAACTGTTTCAACACCGTTGTTGTGGAAAGAAGTGAAATCAGGTTTGAGCCCTTCAATGTTTACGATTGAAACCATATTGCCGCGGCTCAAAAAAATGAAAGATATTTTCAGTCCGGTACTGGGCAAAGGAATTGATCTGCAGAAATGCCTGGCAAAGCTTCAATGAAATGCCGGGTATTAAATTCCCCAAACACTGTTTCATTTGCAACAGTAAAGCTTTAAAATCCCCGTGGGCAATGCTTTTTAAAAAAGGCACAATACTTTCTTTATAGGGATTGCCTGCTTAAGGGTAATTGCTTCACAGCAAAGAAATATACTATAGGAGATAAAATGACAGCAAAAAGATTATTAAAAAAATCCGGTAAGATATTATTATATATCATTGGTATTTTCCTGTTCCTGATTGTTGCGCTGCTGATCTTTATCAATACAGATTATGGAAAACGCGTGGTGAAAAATAAAGCGCAGGCTTATCTTCAAAAAAAACTAAACACTAAAGTTGTCATTGGCTCTGTTGATTACAGTCTGCCCAAATGGGTTGAACTGAATAATGTTTACATTGAAGATCAGCATAAGGACACTTTATTATATGGACAACAAGTGTCTATTGATCTTGACATGTTTAAACTTATCAGAGGTGATACGTATATCCGGAAAGTGCAGTTGAAAAATATGTATGCAAATATTTACCGAAATGAAAATGACAGCAATTTTAATTATCAATTCATCATTGATGCGTTTGCTGGAAACAGCAGTGCTCCGCAGGTGATAAAAGATACTGCTGCATTAAAACTTACTCTGAAAAAAATTCTGCTGGATACTGTGCGGTTAAAATTTGAAGACAGGAATGCGGGTTTAAATATGTATGCAGCGATCACATCACTTATGGTAGATATTAAAACCTTTCAACCGGACCGGTTACAGTTTGATGTAGATAAATTTGTTTCCAACGGTGTTGCTTTTTCCATGCTCACTTATAAAGAAAATAAATCTGTAAAAAAAATTGATTCAACTACTGCTTACTCACTGCAACTGGTAGCCGGTTTAGTTGATCTGTCTGCAGTTAATATTTCAATTGAAGACAGAACAACCGGTATGCTGTATTCAAATAATGTCCGGCATCTTTCTCTTGATAAAGCAAACATTAATCTTACTACCGGAAAAATGAGCGGCGGGAAATTATTACTGGACAGTTCACTGATAAAATTTATTTCGCCACGCGAAATAGCGCTGGTTGATACAAGCAGTACCTCAGCAACTTCTTCCGCGATCAGCATCGGACTGGATGAAATTTCCATGAAAAATAATCAATTCCGGTTTGACAACAATAATCTAGCGGCAAAAGAAGGATTTGATCCTGCGCATATTGATATGCAGGGAATAAAATTGAATGCAACGAAAATATTTTATAACGCAGACAGTATTGTTGCGGGTATAAGTGAACTGGCATTTGCTGATAAAAGTGGTTTTAAACTCGATACAACCCACGCTGATATTGTTTATACCAATCACGGTATTTCAGCCACAGCATTGTATGTTAAAACACCGCAAAGTCTTATTCAGAATTCAGTTGCTATTTCTTATGCAGATCTGAAACAACTTGCCAAAGATCCGCAAAACAGTAAAGTTGCAATCAGTTTAAAGAACAGTACGATTGCTGTGAATGATCTGTATACATTGGTTCCTTTCGTAAAAAAATCAATGCCGCCAGAGAAATTTAAAAACAATGTGATCAATTTAAATACAGAGATCAACGGTACGTTGCAACAACTTAATATTCCAACATTGCAACTGGCCGGTTTTTCAGGAACGATATTAAATGCGAGGGCTGTGTTGTATAATATTATGGACAGTAATAACCTTGCTTACGATATTACCATTTTCAACAGCAGTATTCCAAGGGCAGACATACTTAAATTTATGCCGGCTGGAACTGACCAGGCAACTACGGATAAAATTCCGCTGGTATTAAGTCTGAGCACACATTTTCGTGGTAATGTAAAAAATGCAAGTGCTGATATCAATATCAACAGCACAAGTTTTCGCCTTACAGGAAATGCAGACCTGAAAGATTTCAGGGATCCGAAGAAACTGCAATACAATATTAATATCCGCGAAAGCAGGATTGAAAAGAGTTTTATCAGTTCTTTACTTCCTGCCGGAACGATCCCTTCTTCTATAAATCTTCCGGCAGTAATTACGGCTACTGGTACTGCAAAAGGAGATATGAATAATATTCAGCCCGATCTTAAACTGGGCGGTTCTTACGGAACAGTTACCGTGAAAGGCTTTGTACGCAATTTCAAAAATAAAGAAGCAGCATCGTATGATCTGCGTTTTGCAACCTCAAATTTTGAAGCTGGTAAGTTATTAAAACAGGATAGTGTATTGGGCACAGTTACTTTAACAGGTTCTGCAAAAGGAAGAGGCTTTGATTACAAGACGATGAACGCGGTGATCAATACAGATATTCAAAGTGCAGAATTTAAAAAATATACTTATCATAATGCATCACTCACTGCAGACCTGGTGAATGGTCGTGTAAACAGCACCGGAAATGTAAATGATTCCAATCTGCGGATGAACTACCAGGTAAGCGCTAATCTAAGTGGCCAATATCCTGCGGATGTAACAGCAAAAATTTTACTGGATACAGTTCAATTGCAACAACTGCATTTATACAAAGACACGCTCAATGCTTCTTTCACCGCAAATGTAAGAGCAGCAGATCTCAATCCTGACAGGCTTAATTTTTACGCAGATATTGATTCATCCAGGTTTGAAGTAAAAGGGCGGCATTATATGCTTGACAGTATTGTTGCAAAAGCCGAAACCAGCAATGGCAACAATACCATCAGTCTCCGTTCTCCATTTGCTGATGCGGATGCCACCGGTAAATTTGATTATGATAAGCTGGGGACTTCCATCATGCAATACGTCAATAAATACTATAAGATTTCAAAACAGCCCGCAGAAAATATTCCTCCACAGCAGATCGCATTTGAAGGCGTAATAAAAAAACATCCATTGGTAACTGATATCGTAACCGGACTGGATTACAAGGATATCAATTTTAAAGGGAATTATTTTTCAAGTGGTGGCGACAGTGCGCTTAACCTGAATGCAACCGTTCCTTATCTTGATTACCAGGGAAAAAAAGTTTCGCAGGGTGTTATCGCAATCCGTTCATTGAATGATAAGATAAATACTGATGTAAATTTTGATACGCTCCGGTATGGTTCAAATGTTTTTTATAAAACAAATATTACCGCAAATATTGCCAATGACAGTCTTGGAATAACTGCTGTAACTAAAGATGTAAAGAACAAAGACCGTTTTGCCGCAGGAGCGAATATCAAAATAAATAATACCAATGAATATGTGTTCTCTCTAAAACAAAGGCTGCTGCTCAATTACCAGGAATGGACAGTTTCAGGAGATAATAAAATCACTTACTCGCCGGAAGGAATACTGGTAAATGATTTTGCTATCTCCGGCGACAGCGGAAGAATTGTTGCAAACAGCCGGCAGAATGTTCTGAACAGTCCTATTGATGTGAATATTCAGAATTTTAATATCCGCGACATATTTACTTTGGTGAACCAGGATACTTTACTGGCCTCAGGAACACTCAATGGTAAATTAGCCATCAGTGATTTTAATAAACAGATCCCGGCATTTACAGGTGACATGACTTTATCCTCACTGCAGATCAAACAGCAACCGATCGGAGATGTAAAATTTACTGCCTCTAAAAAAGATGATAATACGATCGATGCAACACTGGCGCTTACGGGAAATGGAAATGATGTAAGCATGGACGGAAGATACTTTCTTGATAACGAACAACAGCAGTTTGAAGCCAATATGAAAATACGGGAGTTAAGCATGAAGACGCTGCAATCCTTGTCCAATGGCAGTATCAGTAATGCTTCGGGAAAAATAAGTGGTGATCTTGCAGTGAATGGAAAATTCGCTGATCCACGTTATAAAGGTGTGATCAGTTTTGATACAACCAAATTTACTTTAACCCAACTCGGAACCGCCTATGCGATTGATCAGCAGAAAATCACGCTGGATTATCCTTCAATCTCATTGAATCATTTTATAATAAAAGATGTTGATGGACATACGATGACCGTTAATGGCAACATCAAAGAAAATACAATGACCGAATATGATCTGAATCTTGATATCAAAGCAACCAATTTTACACTCGTGAATGCACCCAAAGCCATCAACAACCAGGTATATGGGTATGCTGCTGTTGATGCTAATATCAATGTGAGCGGAAACAGTACACGCCCGGATATCCAGGGAGATATTTCATTGAATGATAAAAGTGATGTGACATTAATATTACCTGAAAGTAACAGCAGCAAAGACGCTGCAAGATCTGTTGTACGATTTATTGACCGCGATACTTTTGCCCTTCCTGAACAACAAAAATTTGTTCCGTTGGGAGATGTGCAATCGAACTTCGCCCAATTTTTAAATTACAATCTGAACATTGAAGTAGGGAAGAAAGCAGCATTGACAGTGGTGATCGATCCTTCCACAGGTGATGAACTGAAAGTGCAGGGTGATGCGCAATTGAATGCGGGTGTTGACCCGGGTGGAAATATTATTCTTGCGGGTAATTATGAACTTAACAGCGGATATTATGTACTCAATTATCAGTTTCTTACGAGGAAGTTTGAGCTGCAACCGGGTAGTACCATTGCTTTCAGCGGTGCACCGATGGATGCACAGATCAATATTTCAGCAGTGTACACGGTGAATACTTCTCCCAAAGAATTGCTCGGCAATGAAGTGGGCGATGTTGATCCTAAACTGTCGAATATGTTTAACCAAAAAATCCCTTTTAAAGTTTTTCTGTATTTAAAAGGCCAGATGAAAAAACCGGAGATCAGTTTTGATATTCAGTTGCCGGATGAAAATACACAACTCAACAGCCAGTTGCGTTCCACTATTGAAAATAAACTTGTGCAACTGAGAGGGGATGTTGCCGCTACTGATAAACAGGTCTTCGCATTATTACTGCTCAATCGTTTTGTAGGAGAACAAAGTGCGGATTTTTTCAAAGGCAGTGGCAGCGGGTCTGATTTCAGTGAGGTTGCAAGAGAAAGTGTAAGTAAATTTCTTTCTTCTGCTTTGGATCAGATTGCAGGCGATCTTTTTAAAGGGGTGGACATTGATCTTAACTTAAATAGTTACCAGGATTTCAGTACCGGAGATCCAACACAGAAAACGGACCTGAATATTGCCGTGACAAAGAATTTTCTGAATGACAGGCTGAGCGTGAGTGTTGGCAGGAACTTCGGCATTGAAGGACAGGATGCAACATCAAAAGCAGCGAACGGAATTATTCCGGACGTAACCGTAAATTATAAACTTACCCAGGATGGTAAATACCTGTTGAGGGCTTACAAGAAAACGCAATACGAGGTAATACTCGATGGTTATGTTGTAGAAACCGGGGTAGCCTTTATTGTTACGATGGACTATGATAAATTTAAAGAACTCTTCCGGAAAAAAAGAAAAAGCTGATCTGCTGAAATGAAAAAAATATATTTATATAGTTGTGTTGTTTTGCTTTTTATCAGCAGTTGCAGTGTACGGCGTTTTCTGCCGGCAGGCGAAAAATTATATCGCGGTGCTACTGTTAAAATAAAAAAAGAAAAAGATGTCAGTACATCTGCAAGATCATTAAAAAGCATGCTGAATTCGCAGGCCAGGCCAAAGCCCAATAAATTTTTATTGGGGCAGCCCTGGAAAGTATGGTGGTGGTATGTGATCGGTGAACCTAAAAGACCCAAAGGATTGAAAGCATTTCTGCGGAGCAAACTTGGTGAGCCACCGGTGTTAAGCAGCAGGGTTAATGCAACAGCTTCTGCAGAAAACATGCAGGCCTACCTGGAAAACAACGGTTACTTTCATTCTACTGTTCATGGCGATACGAGTAACAAAAGTTATTTTACAAAGGCCATTTATACCGCTGATGTTTTTCCGCAATACAAGATCAAAAGTATTACATGGGTGAATGACAGTTCTGAAATATTAAAAGCACTTACATCATTTCAACGCAGAAGTCTTTTGAAGGTTGGTAATCCTTATAGCCTCTCAGATGTAGAAGCAGAGCGGGTTCGTCTTGACCTGAGGTTAAAAACGCAGGGATATTATTATTTTAATCCGGATTACCTGATGGCATATGCCGACAGCACTATCGGCAACCGTGAGGTGAATCTGTTTCTGAATATAAAAATGACGACTCCGGAAGCTGCAAGACATGCATATACCATTAACCGCATTACCATTTTCCCAAATTATACATTGGTTGATCCGCCACCAGATACCAGTAAAGTGGGAACAGAAAATATTGATGGCTTGCTGATAAGAGATACAGTAAAAAAATTCAGGCCTGTTCTTTTTAAAAGAACTGTTACTTACCGGCCAGGTACGAAATACAGCAGCAGGAATCAGAACACAACACTTAACCGGTTTATCAATCTTGGTGCATTTAAGTTTGTAAAGAATCGTTTTGCTCCTGTCAGTGATACAATTGATCCTTACCGGCTGAATGTTTTTTATTACCTGACTCCTGCCAAAAAGAGATCGATCTCGGCCGAGATCGACGCTTTTTCCAAAGAGAATAAATATATCGGATCGCAGGTAAGTGTGAGTTGGAAAAACAGGAATACATTCAGGGGAGCAGAGCAGCTTGGCGTAAGACTTTATGGCGGCTTTGAATTATCATTTGCAGATTCCCTCACTAAAAATAATAATTACCGGATTGGTGGTGAAGCAACATTGACCATTCCAAGATTTGCAATACCATTTTTAAAAATAAAAGACAGCAATTTATATCCGCCCATTACTAAATTTCTTACGGGCTATGAATATTTTATCAAGCAAAGCTATTATACAAAAAATGTATTCCGGTTCGAATATATTCTCAGCTGGAAGAATGCAAGTAATAAAGAACATACACTGGCACCCGTATCACTTACCTATCTGAATGCAAGTAGTGTGACAGATAGTTTTTATAAAGAAGCATTGCTTAATCCTTCTATTTTATTGAATGTATACTCAGAAGCAATCCTGGGATCTTATTATACGTTCGCAGTTCATACAAGCAGCCCTGCCAACAGGAACCAGTTTTATTTCAGTGGGGGCGTTGATGTCTCCGGGAATATTGCTGGTTTGATAACAGGCGCCAAAAGACCGCGTGAAAAAACAATCTTCAGCACACCATTTGCGCAGTATGTAAAACTTGACGGGGATCTGCGTTACAAAAGACGGTTCAGAAATAAAGTAGATTGGGCAAACAGGCTGGAGATCGGTATAGGCATGCCTTACAGCAATTCGGCATTACTGCCTTTTTCTAAACAGTACATTATCGGTGGCGCAAATTCAGTCCGCGGATTTGCAGTGAGAAGGGTAGGCCCGGGAAGTTATCTGCCAACATCAAGTGACCTGAGATTCTTCCAGGTGATCGGTGGGGATTATAAACTGCTGGCGAATACAGAGCTTCGCTTTCCTTTGGCCGGAAAACTTTTTGGTGCTGTATTTACTGATGTTGGAAATGTATGGACAAAAGATACCACGTTATTTGGCACGGCCGGCCAGATCAAAAAAGATTTTTTAAATGAACTGGCAGTCGCATCCGGAATAGGGATCAGGATAGATGCAAGTATTCTTATACTCAGGCTCGATCTTGGCATTCCATTGCGCAAACCATATTTACCCGATGGGCACAGATGGGTATTAAATCAAATAGATTTCGGAAGTGCCGCATGGAGAAGAGATAACCTGATATTAAATCTTGCAATCGGGTATCCCTTCTGATAAAAAACTAAAAACCAACAATGAAAAAATTTATCCGTTATCTCTTGCTCGTAATTATCCTCGCACTGGTTGGAGGGTATATTTATTGGAACAATAATAAAAAGAAAATTATCCGGCAGGCGCTTGAAGAAGCTGTCAAGAAAAAAACCGACAGCCTTTATTATATTCATTACGATAGTTCGCGAATTGATGAGATCAATGGCAATGCTTCTTTTTATAATGTATCACTTCAGTCTGATTCGGCCCAGGAACAATTACTGAGAAGTACTGATAGTTTACCCAATACTTTATATTCCGTAACAGTAAAGGAAGTAGAAGCAACCGGCATAGATGTAGCGGGCCTACTGCAAAACGAAAACGTAACTGCAAAAAAAATAACACTTACCAAACCCAGGATCCAGATCATTAAAACAGATGCAGACTATAATAAGCCTTTTACCTATGATGACACGCTTGCGCTCTATAAAAAATTGCTGGGAAAATTCAGATCCATCAAGGCAGACTCAATTGAAATTGTTGATGGAACTGTGATCATGCTCACCAGGCAGGGTAAGCCATTGACCACTTTTGAAAATATTAATATTTCGCTGAATAACTTTCTGGTAGACAGTATTCACAACTATGATAATATCGTGAGTTACTTTATCAAGAATATAAAAATAAATGTAGAGAATATTCAATTTCCTGAAGGTGCCGGACATACACGGATCAACATAGAAAAGGTCAATTATGATGCAGCTAAAAAAGTACTGGTCATCAATAAGGTGCTGCAATACAAAACCAATAATACAAAACCTATCATCGAATTGAATAATATCCGCATCGACAGTCTCAATACTGATGCGTTTATTATGTTTCAACAGTTGAATGCAGGAACCATTGCCTGCGATGGCGGATTGATTACTGTTTATAAAAAAACAAAATCGGGTCCAGCCACAAGTAAAAAAGAAATTGCTTTTTCTTCCGACCTTGTAGTTCAGGCACAGGCAAAGAATTTAAAACTGGGTAATACCAGGGTTATTGTCCTTGATACAAGCACTCAGAACGCTGAGCCATTCATTCTTGAGAATGTAAGATTTATTGCAAACGGTTTGCATGTAACAGATGGCAATACCATCGGCAACCTGATCAACAGTACCGGCTGGAAACTATATTCTTCGGGTTTTGTGCTCAGTACCAGGGATAAGAAGTATAATCTTGTTGCAGGTGCAATGGAACTGGACAATGCTATGTCAAGTATCAATATAAAACAAATAATGGTGAAACCTTTTTTGGGGGAAGAAGCTTTTATGAAAGCCAGTAAAGTCCAGGTAGACAGATTTGATCTTGTTTTTAATAATATTCAGTTGCGTGGCGTAAATTTTAAAAGACTGATCTCCGACAATGCAATCGAAGTTGAGAATGCATCCCTGCAACCTATAATTAAAATTTATGACGATCGTACCTTACCGGCGGATGCAATCAGTAAAGTGGGCAAATATCCGCACCAGATGCTGGTGGGATTGGATATACCTGTTTACGTAAAAACCTTACATATAAATGATGGCCTGGTTTCTTACCGGGAAAAAGAATTACAAACACTTGAAGTAGGCGAAGTTGCATTTACTCATATAAATGCAACGATCAGTAATATTACCAATATTGACAGCAGGATAAAAAGCAATCCTTCATTATTGCTGGATGCGAAAACATTGTTTTTAGGGAAGGCCAAACTAACAACGCAATGGGACCTTTCATTAAACAGTAATAGCGGAAATTTTAAAATAAAAGGTGAAATGGAAAATCTGAATGCATTAGACATTAATCCCATTTCAAAACCAATGGCGTTGACCGCAATCAAATCAGGGCATATCAGTAAACTCGAGTTCACAGAAAATGGAACTGATACAAAAGCTTCCGGTATGGTGAATAAATTTCTTTATGAAGATCTGAAAATTGAAGTACTTAAGAAAGAAGATGAACAAACAAAGAAAAAAGGATTGACGAGTTTTTTAGCCAACTTTCTTATATTGAATAACAATCCGCAGAATGGAAAAACACGAGATGCTGCAATGGAACTGGAGAGGGATATTCACCGTTCATTTTTTAATCTCGTTTGGAAAACTTTATTTAAAGGAGTAAAAAATGTAACGACGGGTAAAAATTAAATTCAGGTATGACAGAAATTAAAATAACCAGATATAACCTGGTTATTAAAAATCTAAAAACAAGTCCGGCTGTATCCGGATGAACTTTTCAAAACACCCAGGTACTTTTACCGGAACTTGTTTTTGTAAACATAAATTAACTGTGTTGCATTCTGGAAGTTGCTTTATCTCTGCCGTTTTCAGCCATGTCCTTAGCTTCATCTTTAACAGCATCAAATTTACTGGTGATTGCATCACCCACTTTTGAAAAACGGTTTTTAACGGAATCGGTAAGATCGCTTCCTTTTTTAACAATTTTTTTTCTTGTTTCAGTGCCTTTATCAGGAGCAAATAAAATTCCCAATACTGCTCCTGCTGCTGCACCTGCTACAACGCCTGTAATAATTTTTCCTGTTGAGTTCATAATAACTTGATTTAATTGATTTTTGAAATTTGTTTTCTGGATGATCAGAGTCTAAAATTTTGCCAGAATTTATTAAAACAGGATAAAGGGTTGAATTTATCGTGCAATACAGTGTTTCAGGTTCATCAGGGATAAACTGTTGATGTTTTCCATTGAATCCGCGTGTATTCTTTTCTACAATTGAGGAATTTAACCGACGAAACCCCGGTAGTTAAAACCGATCTTATTAAAAAATAATTGGCGATATTATAAAAAGTATGACGTTAAGGAGATGCATTAATTTGATATGATACTGGTGGCTGCTGTTTCAATTGAGGGAGCGGAGCCTGGATATAATATTGCACATTCTTCAGCAATCGCTATCAGACCGGAAGAATACCATTCCTTGTGTTCCATTATAAAACTTCTGATAATAAGCGAGGCTTCAAATGTTGTATAAATAAACCGTTTCCATACTTCCCATTGTTTAACCGGTAAACTTTCTTTTTGCAACACCAGATGCTCCATAAAATTAGCCAGTGCTTCTGTAGCATAAAGTATAAATATTCTATCGGGCTCTTTTTCATCAAGTTCTTTTTTATTATAGAAGTAATCATAGGTCTTTGGATTGGCACTGAAAAACCGGAGCAATTCAAAACTCTGATCGCACAGTTTACTGTGTGTATTGCTCCAGGCAGACTCACGGATTTTTTTTATTTGAAAATATAAAGCATAAAGTCCAACAAGCGTAATCAGCAGAGATGTAACAGAAATAATAACGCTTAGCAAGTTAAAGGACTCCTGGGGCATAAAAGGGTAACGAATTTATATTAAACAATACAGATAAACGCCGGGTAATTTAATTTCTTACCGGCATAACTTGCGGCTTACTTTTGTAAGGACAATTGCAATAACTAAAAAAATATTTTCCCTACGATGATTATTTAAAATCCGACTCAATGCAGAATAATACTTTCTACTGTTTGACTTACACTTTCCCTGCTGAACGGTTTGCTGATAAAATAATCTGCTCCTTCCTGCATTGCCCTATCCCTGTCTTCAGGATTATCATGGGCAGTGATCATAACGACTTTTGTCTTGGGGTGCATTTCTTTGATCTGAGCAATGAAATTAATTCCAAGTCCGTCCGGTAAATGATTGTCCAGAAAAATAACATCGGGGTGAGTAATCTTGAGAATGTTTTGCGCTTCTTTAATGGTATTCACGTAAGCTGTATCGAGTTTTTTTCCTTTAAAAAGACTTCCCAGAAGATAGCAGATATCTTTTTCGTCATCAATGATGAGTACTTCAAGATCTTTTGTTTTTAATAGAGATCCCACGGTATTTAATTTAATTGGTTAGCTGTGCAAATCTATTGCCAATAACAAGCTAATAATTATAGTTCGTATAATCTATCTAAAACTATTCACACATGTTAGTTACTATTTCGTAACCACATACTGGTGACAATTTTCCACACTTAATAGCTGCTTTGCACATTATCTACTGTATATATTCTGGCAGGGTATTTTCGCTCTCTGTAATTAAATAATTACGGTTTTATTCAGAAAAGGGATATGAATAAAAGGATCATCAATTTTTTCCATTTTATCAAACAGGTGTTTGTTGAATTCGCTTCTGACAATGTACTTAAATACAGTGCATCACTTGCGTATTGTACAGTTTTTTCATTGGCCCCGATGCTTATCATTATTATCGGGGCAGGAGGTTTTCTTTTCGGCCAGGAAGCTATGGAAGGAAGGATTTATGTACAGATCAAGGATCTGATCGGAAGTCAGGCTGCTATCCAGGTTCAGGAGACAATCAAGAATGTTCATCTGGAGAAAGCCAGTTCGGTTGCAACCGTAATCAGTGTTATTGCTTTACTGGTAGGTGCTACCGGTATATTCGGTGAAATGCAGGATTCATTGAACCGGATTTGGGGTCTGAAGTTAAAAGCACGAAAGGTTTGGTGGAAAATTATTCTGAACAGGTTGCTTTCTTTTTCTTTAGTAATCAGCCTTGGTTTTGTACTGATGGTCTCTTTAATCTTAAATGCAATAGTAGCAGGTATCGGTGGCCGGCTCGATCATATCATTTCCGGTTCTGCGGCGGCGTTGGTTCCCAGTATTAATATTATTATGTCTTTGCTGATCAATACTTTTTTGTTTGCAATAATTTTTAAAATATTGCCTGACGCAAGAATCAGATGGAAGGATGTATTTATTGGTGCAGTAACAACTTCAGTACTTTTTATGCTGGGAAGATGGGCCATCGGATTTTACATCGGAACCAGTAACATGGCCAGTATCTACGGAGCAGCAGGCTCGGTCATCATTATTCTCATCTGGACCTATTACAGTGCGGCGATACTTTATTTTGGTGCAGAATTTACTAAAGTATATGCCAAAGAGTATGGCGGAAAGATAAGTCCGAATGATTATTCCATGTGGATTAAAGTTGAAGAAATACCGGTAAGAAATATTGTTCTTACCCATGAGATAAAAGAAAAAAACGATATAAAAGTATAAACATTATGGACAAGAAAACAGTGTTAACGGATAACAGGCATCCGGAAACATCGCTGAAAGATGCTGCTGCAAAGGCAGAATATGAAACCATTATGAAAGTTCTGAAAGAAGTTAACTATAACAAAACAAAAGCAGCGCAGTTATTGAATGTTGACCGCAAAACTTTGTATAATAAAATGCGGAGTTATAAAACTAACTCCGCGGGTTCTTCTTTATAATATTGCATAAGTATCTATTTTCAGGGATTGGAAAACCCTGTTTCTATTTTATGCATCAATGATGATATCGGCCCTTCCATTTTATTTGTTTTGTCATCAAGCGTTTCATCACCCAGGATATTTCCCATGTTTAATACCGCAGGAAGATAAGGGAGAATGCCATCACGTTCTGCACTCATAGTTTTTTCAATAGCTTTTACCGGATCTGTTCCCGTTACATGTTCTTTTATTAAACGGATCGCTTCAGAAGCAATGGCATTCATATCTGCTTCTGAATTGGTATGTGTATAAAATGAATAAGAAGCTATGTTGCTGATTGCTTCTGCCTTTCGGTCAGCAAACAGAATATCTACCCAGTTTGTGGAATTATTTTCCCCTAATATCACTTTAGCTCCTTCGTCAGTTTTTAAAAAACGATAAAGAGCAATTAATATGGAAGGAATTGCAGCCTGCCCAAATCTGTTTGTATCAGGTACAGTTGGATCTAATGCTACGTCCTGTATATTGGGATCCACTTTTTTTAAAGGTGGATACTTTAAGTTCTGCTGAACGTTCTTTAATAAGTTGATTGACATAAAAAAGTTTTTTGTTTAAAAATTAATTCTCTGTTACTTATCAACATTCAGAAAATTATGCCAAAACTTGGTATGAACTTGGCTTCTCTGCACGAACAACTTTTATTCAAATAAATATTTTTATTATGAACCCAGCACAAGGCCAGATGACCACTTTAAGTTCCGTTCTGGAAAAACTACGTATCCGGAAGCATGATAATGAATTCAGGATGACAGCTGACGGATTTGGTATAGGCAATGGTAAATATTATAAACCCGAAGAATTAAAAATCATCAGGACCTACCGCTTCGAAGGCGATTCTGATCCTTCTGATTCTGCGATCGTTTATCTCCTGGAAGCCAATGACGGCCTGATCGGATACAGCATGGATGCATATGGCGCTTACAGTAATCATGAAGATGATGGATACGATGATTTCATCAGGAATATTCCCATGGAAGAGCGGGATGAGCAGTTGATATTTGCTGAGACCATGAATTAAATAAAAATGCATTCTTTGTTCTTTAAGCAATAAAATAAGGGGCTCAGTTTAATTACTGAAGCCCTTATTTATTTTATTCCGGAAATATCTTTTTTAAATCAAATCATAAAATATTTTTAAAATTTAAAATAACCCTGTGCATTTTCATCCATTGCTTTACCTGTCATAGCGTTTGCCATCATTTTAACCAGCCCGATCATTTTAGTTTTTTTGGTATTCCAGTAATGCACATTTACAGGCTTTACCTGCAGCAGCGTTAATTCAGGATCATGAATACCTTCTTCAAACAATTGCCTGGCATCTGGATTTAATATCTGTCTGGCCCGTTGTTTATCCTGAACAATACTTGCTTTTCCGAATATACTCAGGTATTCTGCGTTGTTCTTATTGGAAAAAAATAACATCATTCCAACGGAGGCTCGACATATTTTTCA
>JBDUCW010000105.1:0-15964 GCA_040003235.1 Ferruginibacter sp.
TGCAGGATTATCTATTAAAATTTTCTACAGAAGCAGAGCAGTTGCAGGCACTTGAAGCGCTTGCTGCAGAGCATCCTTATTTCACGCCGGCACAATTTCATTTGCTGTTGCTGAAAAAAGAAGATGATCCTGAATATAACAAGCTCGCCGCAAAAAATGCAGCATTGTTCAATAATCCACTCTGGTTAAATTTTCAATTAGGCAAGTATCGGTCGAAAAAAGAAATTGGCGAAACAGTTCCCGAAAAGCCAGGGGAAAATATTATTCCTGTCACAGAAGAAAAAGTAATACCGGCTGAAGAAGAAAAAGTATTGCCGGATGAAGAAAAAGAAACACTGATGGTTTATGAACCGGAATCAGCAGCAGCCAATGATGCCAATGACACCGACGCTGTTGAGGAAACTGCAGCAGTGGAAGAAAAAACGGGGCCGCTTCTTAAAGACATTCTTACACAACCCTCAACAGGAATACCGGATGAACTGCCGGCATTTCAACCCTTGTACAGCACCGATTATTTTGCATCGCAGGGTATTAAATTAAGTGAAGAGGTCAGTTCTGCTGATAAGCTCGGCAGGCAGTTAAAGAGTTTTACCGAATGGTTGAAGACCATGAAAAAAGTGCATCCGGAAAATATTCCTGTGCCCGAAGCAACAACTGCATCCGTGCAGGTGCAGGCCGAAAAAAGCAATGCGGATGACGATGTGATCACCGAAGCCATGGCCGAAGTATTTGTATTGCAGAACAAGTCTGAAAAAGCTGCGGATATCTACCGTAAATTAAGTTTGCTCAATCCCGCTAAAAGCGCTTTCTTTGCAGCCAAAATTGAACAATTAAAAAGAAATTGATATGTTAGTGGTTTTTCTCATTTTAGTAGTAGTTGCATCGGTAATACTTGGCTTACTTGTTTTGATACAGAATCCAAAAGGTGGCGGTCTGTCCGGAAGTTTTGGCGGTTTCAGTAACCAGTTCATGGGTGTTAAACAAACCACCGATGTCCTTGAAAAAGGAACCTGGTTATTTGCGGGTATCGTTGGTATTCTCTGTTTACTGTCTCCTGTGTTTTTACCAAAGGGAGGTGAGAAGACAATTCTGGATAGTGCGCCTACTACCAGCCCTACTAAAGTTGTACCGTTGAATACAATTCCAAATAATCAGGCTCCAGGAAAAGATACAAGCAAACCATAAATTATACAACTATATTTTAAAGAACCCTGTTGATCAACAACGGGGTTTTTTATTTTACTTTGCTTTTCAATTGTTATGAATAAAAATAAGATCATTATCCTTGTCGTGATTGGCCTTGTGGCTTTTGTTGCCTGGAAAGTTTTCGGGCCTACCGTCTCCGCTCCCGAAGGAAAATATTTTTACATCCGCACCGGCAGTACTTTCAATGATGTTAAAGAAGGATTGCTGAAAGAGCACATCATCGGCGGCAGTTTCTTTTTTGAAAAGACTGCCGGCATGCTGCATTATACTTCGGCGGTTAAGGCCGGCCGTTATGAGATCAGGAATGGCATGAGTATTTTTAACCTGGTTAGAATGCTCCGTTCGGGAAATCAGTCTCCGGTGAACCTGGTCATTATTAAATTAAGAACCCCTGAGGGGCTTGCCTCCCTCATTGCAAAAAATTTCGAATGTGATTCTGTTTCAGTAATGAAATTTCTAAGCAATCCTGATTCAATTGCAAGAATGGGCCTCGACAGCAATACTGTCATGACTGCAATTATTCCGAATACATATGGCATACTCTGGAACAGTTCTTTTCCGAAGCTGTTTAAAAAGATCCAGGCAGAACAGGAAAAATTCTGGACAACGGAACGTAAACAGAAAGCCACTTCACTGAATCTTACACCGATACAGGCCTATATCCTTGCGAGTATTGTAGAAGATGAAACCACCAAACAGGAAGATAAAGGAAAGATCGCGAGTGTTTATCTAAATAGATTGGAAACGGGCATGTTCCTTGGTGCCGACCCAACAGTAATCTTTGCATTAAAAGATTACAGTATCCGGCGTGTATTGAACGGACATAAAGAAGTGCAGTCGCCCTACAATACTTACCTGCACAAAGGATTGCCGCCAGGTCCGGTCTGTACGCCTTCCATCAAAACCATCGATGCAACCTTGAATGCACCTACTACCGGTTACCTGTACTTTGTGGCGCAACCCAATCTTACCGGCTTTTCAAATTTCTCTACAGATTATCAGCAGCACATGATTTATGCAAAAGCATACCAGGCATGGCTTACCGAATTTCTTAAAACCAAACAGGCTGCTGCAAAGTAATTGAAGTAAGCTTATGGGCATCTCTAAAAAACCTATCTTTTGTTTTGACCTCACCTTTAATTCCCCGTCCGACAGGTCATCCGGGCGGGCTCTCCCAAGGAAAGGAAAGGATGGTTTTTAGAAATCCCCTTATGTTATAAAAAAATTATCTTGCGGTTACGGCAGTATACATGACAAAACTAGAAAGGCTGATATTTACTTTTCCTCCCGTTACTTTTTTGATGAAGAAAAGCAAGCACTGGCACCTGCCCGGTTTTGAAGGCGTTCCTTTATACGATGTGGTGAAATTTTTTTACCGGCAGGTCCGCAAAGTGGGACTTACAGAAAGAGCATCTGCCATCTCGTATAACTTTATAATGGCAATGCCGCCAACATTTTTATTTCTTTTTACACTGTTGCCAAAACTTCCCTTCCTTGATAAAAAAAATCTTTTGCGGCAACTGCATTCATTGGTAAATGATATTATTCCTGCGCAGGGTTATAATAAAAATATCCTTGCATTCATTGATAGTTTTTTTAAAGAGACGAAGATCGGTCTGATCAGTTTTGGTTTTATCCTGGCTTTATTCTTTGCATCCAATGCAATGATCGGTATCATGCGTTCCTTCAATAAAGATCATTACGGTTTTGAAAAAAGAGTTGGATTAAAAAGAAGATGGACCGCGATCAAACTCACTTCAATATTACTGGGACTTGTACTTGCATGCCTGCTGTTGCTCATTACGCAGGGAATTGTATTGAAGTGGATGGGTGTTAGAAATCACGACTGGCGGCAGGTGATCTTTTATTTAAGATGGGTGTTCATTGTAGCGCTGATCTTTTATTCATTTGCATTTATTTACAAATATGCGCCTGCTGCTCAAAAGCGATGGCAGTTGCTTTCGCCCGGATCCATACTGGCGGCCACACTCAGCATACTCGCTTCACTTGGATTTTCTGCGTTTGTAAACAATTATGGAAAGTACGATGCATTGTACGGCGCCATTGGTACCATCATTTTCCTGATGACATTGATCTATATCAATTCGCTGGTGTTGCTGATAGGATTTGAACTGAATGTCAGTATTAAGTCATTAAGATCTGTAGCGCTGAAACGTGAAGCTGAAGAAAAAATAAATTCACCCAAAGGATGAGTGGCTTGTTTTTTGAGTCAATGATAACTACTTTTAATAAAAATAAATTCAACATGAAAAAGATACTCCTCCCCATTATCGCCATCACCGCGATAGCAGCCATGGCCTTTAAAATGATCGATCCACTTCCGATCGGAAGTGTACTCCCGCAATCATCGGTAAAAATGAAAGACATCAATGGAAAAGAAGTCTCATTGAAAGATGCAAAAAGCAGTAAGGGATTGTTGGTGATGTTCAGTTGCAATACCTGCCCTTATGTTATTAAAAACCAGGAACGCACCAATGCCATCTGCACCTATGCATTGAAAAATAATATCGGTGTAATACTCGTCAACAGCAATGAAGCACAACGCAACGATGAAGACAGTTATGATGCGATGAAAAACTATGCAAAGCAGCAGGGATACAACTGGCATTATGTAGTGGATGATAACAGTTCTATTGCCAATGCATTCGGTGCCAACCGTACACCTGAATGTTTCTTATTCGATGGATCTGATAAATTGGTTTATCATGGCGCCATTGATGACAATCCAACAGATGCTTCCAATGTAACAAGACAGCATTTAAAAACTGCCATCGAAGAAATGACAGCAGGAAAAAATGTAAGTGTAAAAGAAAGCAGAAGTGCGGGTTGTACGATTAAAAGGAAAAATTGAATTAAGAATTAAGCGTTAAGAATGATGAGTTTTTTAATTTCGTTATAAACTTATTTTTTCTGGCCTTCCATTCTGATTGAAATAATTATTATAAAAAAGAGCAGTCTAACTGCTCTTTTTTATTTCTGCCAAGGAAGAATATCGTAATATTAAAACATTCATCAATGAAACAAATGCAGCAATGAATTGATAGAATTCTTAACTCTTAATTAAATTCATAAAATCATCAAACAAATACCTGCTGTCATGCGGGCCGGGCGTAGCTTCCGGGTGATACTGCACAGAGAATGCTTTTTTATTTTTAATGCGGATCCCTTCAATGCTGTTGTCATTCAGGTTCAAATGCGTGATCTCAATATTATCATTTGCTTTTACTGCTTCAGGTTCCACACCAAACCCATGGTTCTGTGTCGTGATCTCACTTTTACCGGTAACAAGGTTTTTGACAGGATGATTCAATCCACGGTGACCGTGATGCATTTTAAAAGTAGGAATATCATTGGCAAGTGCCAGCAACTGATGTCCCAAACAGATTCCAAATAAAGGTTTATCTGCTGCAAGAATATCCTTCACCGTTTTAATGGCATAATCCATCGGCGCAGGGTCACCGGGACCGTTACTGATAAAATAACCATGCGGTTTAAATGCTTCCAGTTCACTGAAAGAAGTTTTGGCATTGTACACTTTTACATAAGCGCCTCTTTCCACCATACAGTTCAGAATATTTTTCTTTATCCCGAAATCAAGTACGGCTATTCTTACATCAGCAGACTCATCTCCTACCGTATAACTTTCTTTTGTACTTACTACTGAAGCCAGTTCCAGCCCATCCATGGAAGGAACTGCAGCTAGTTGCTTTTTCAATATATCAATATCTGTGATCTCCGAAGAAATGATGCAGTTCATTGCCCCTTGTTTGCGGATATGTTCCACCAGCGCTCTTGTATCAACTCCATCAATAGCTACAATATTTTCCTTTTCAAAATAATCCTGTAGTGATTCAGTGGCCATGAAACGGCTGTATTTGTCTTCCAGGTTACGGGCAATCACCGCTTTTACTTTAACGCCGCTGCTTTCAACGTCTTCTGGTTTCACACCATAGTTACCGATGTGAACGCCATTCATGATCAATACCTGTCCATAATAACTCGGGTCTGTAAATACTTCCTGGTAACCGGTCATGCCCGTATTGAAACAGATCTCGCCGGTAGCTGTGCCGGTTTTACCAAATGCTTTTCCGGGAAGTACAGTGCCGTCCTGTAATAATAATACTGCGGATTTGTTGGAGATTGTCATTTATTGAGAAAGGTTTTGCAAAGAAACGGAAAACCTGCGGTATTACTGCCCGCAATAAAATCAAAGTTTCCACATACTATCATCACCAAAAAAGTTACCGCAAATACACAAAGGCGCAAATAAATACTTAGCGCCTTCGTGCCTTCGCAGGTAAAACGAAACTATAACTTAATAATGCTGACAATCTGTTCAGCAGCATGCTCACGTACAAATAATAAATTATAATTTCCTTGCGGAAGACCAGCCATATTAACTGGGTACTGATTTGTTCCTGTATTGAAAACAATTGATTGACTCATTATTTTCTGTCCTGATGTATTGTACAGAATCAAAGTGCCTTTACCATTTGTTGATGCCCCAATCATAACCTTTGCAATATCCGAAACCGGGTTTGGGCTTACACTAAACAGGGAAGATGATCCGCAACCACTTTTTAAAATAGAGGAATAAATGAATTTATTATCGGCATCATATTCTGCCAACCTGTAAAAATAAGTTGCAGCATTTAATGAATGATCGGCAAAATTATACAGCAATGTATTACTGCTGTTACCAGCCGCTTTTACCGAACCGATCTTTTGCCAACCGCTTCCATCAATGCTGCGTTGAATATCAAAGCGGTCACTGTTCTGTTCCGTTTGCGTTTTCCAGCTCAGTTGTATAAAATTATTTTTACACTGTGCAGTGAAATCAGTGATGGTTACAGGCAATGGGCCGCCACTGTAACTGCTCAATGTATAAATCCCATCGAGATTATTGTAGTTGACCTGCTTTACAAAATTCACTGCGGCATCACGGACCGAAAAATTCATATCGGTATAGGCAATGCTATCGGTGCTTTTAAATTGTGTCAGCAGATTTTCATCCATGGCATTCAGTTCTGCATTAAAATAAGAAAGGCTTAATGAGGCGTTGAGTGCATTATTATTTGCTGTGGAGATAACGTAATCACGTTTAATACTGCCGGTCAAACCAGTTCCTGTCAATACCTGTTGCCCTCTTTTAATGGTAACAAGGCCAAGGTTCGCAGAAGAAGTAATTACCGCGCCGATATTGCCGGGATTAACAGCATTGGGTGCATTGATCGGGTAAGCTGTAACAACATATCCTCCAACCTGTCCTGTTTCGATGATGTGATTGGTTTCGTTTTCATTTACCAAAGTGCCGGTTCCACCAAGATTCAAAATGGATCCATGCAGATCAATAAGACCGCTGTTAAATTGTACAGTACCACCAGCAGAAATTTCATCCAGCAATACAAGCTTCGCATTATTCGTCTTGTTCAGTTCTATATTGGTAAAAGGAATGGGCCATGTGGCTTTTAAATTTGCATCTGCATTGCCGGTAAATTTAAAAGTGCAAAGCAAAGCGTTAGGTGTTGAATAATATTCCATTCCCATATTATCCATCACCATATAAGTACCTGCAGTACTGGTAAATGAAGCCCCGGAAGTAACGATCAGCTGAGCTTTTACAGGTATTGTAAAAATAAAAGCAAGCAGACTGATAAAAATATATTTCATAAAAATGTTTGAATGTTTGTTGATAAGGCCGGTTAATTACATACCAAGTTTTAATTTAATGGCAGCAATATCTTTTTTTAACTGTTCGTTTTCCTGTTGCATTGCAACAATGGTAACCTGTTGTTCTTTCATTGCTTCAATCACAACCGGGACAAGGTGTGCATATGCAACCGATTTGATCCCTTTATGATCTGTAAGCACCAACTGCGGAAACTGTTTTTCCACTTCCTGTGCGATCAACCCGATCTGTTCTTTATCTGATCTTGTTGTATCGATCCAGTTGTAGGTATACCCGCCGAGTTTTATTAATTTCTGCAACGAATTTTGCAAAGGCTGAATATTTTTTTTCAATATTCTGTCAGAGTAATCGGTCACAACACCATATACAAACATATCGCCGCTTGTCAGCATTCTCGTTTTCTCAGAACCGTTATAAGAAAAAACAAGTTCGTTATTCCAAAGATATTGGCACTCCAGTCTCCATGAACTCGGATTGCTGGCTGAAGTAAATTCCAGGGCCGGGGGCTGGTAACCCGGTCCGCCTTTTAAAACAAGACTGGGGGCTCCTGACATATCTCCCACGATCTCCTGGTGACCGTATACCTTCAATGAGTTGGAACCAAAATCTCCATAGATCAAAGGCGTTGCCGTATTCGTATTGCTGATGATCAGTTTATGACTGCCTGTTTCATCGGCACCAGCCTGGTAGCCGATAAATACATTGTCGTTTCCAACACCGTTTTTGCCTGCGCCATAACCGAGCAGTACGTTTCCGTTTCCTGTATTGTTGAATCCTGCAGCGAAACCATTATAAACATTGTAGTTTCCATACACGTTATTCATTCCAGCTTCATTTCCAACAAATGTATTGCCGTTACCTGATTCATTTGATTTGCCGGTATTGATCCCACTCATATAATTATTACTCCCCGTGCTGGTATAACCTGCATAATAACCGGAGAAATAATTACCGGATGAGATCGTATTGGAAAATCCGGCATGGTTTCCATCAAACTGGTTATAGCTGCCGCTTGTATTGGAACCTCCGGCACCATATCCTGTAAAATGATTGCCAACACCGGTACTGTTGGCATAACCTGCGCCGTTTCCTATAAAATGATTGCCGCTGACATTACTGTTATACCCTGCATTTGAACCGATAAAAAGATTGTCTGTCCCTGTTTGATTTGAATGACCTGCCTTGATACCAATGAACTGGTTGTTATAACCGTTTGTGTTGGCATAGCCTGCTTCCCATCCTTCAAAATGATTATCAAACCCACCATTGTTACTGAAGCCAGCTTTATTTCCAATGAAATGATTTTCTGAACCACCGGCAGGATTTGCATTGGACGCCTGGTAACCGATCACTGTACTGGTTGATAATGGCGTAAACCGGAATACCTGCTCACCATTTATTTTTGCGATCAATGGAGAACCGTCGGTAGTACCTATAAAATTGGTTGCCGCATTAATAGAAGTATTGCCTGTTGTACTCCATCCGGTAAGATTGGCTGCTGCACCTAACTGCACCCATGCTGCTCCATTGTAATAATAAAATCCTGCGGTACCGTCTGTTTGATAAACCTGTAAGCCCGTTGCCGGAGCAGCAATAGCAGTGCGTTGTGCAGCCGTCATCCTGGGAATCAGTAAACCTTTGGTTGTACTGCTTACATCTAAAATAGAACTGGCATTTGGCTGTGCGCCTGTTGCGTTAATACCTACGCTTTGTGCAAATGTAGCTGTTGCAGCAGCCAGTAAAAACTTTGCGATTAATAGTAAACGTTTCATAAATATTTTTTTAAATGTTGAGATGATTATTTATTTTTTTTCAAGTGCTTCAATCCTTTTCATAAGAGCATCAATTTTATTGTCATGCTCATCATTAATTTTTGTGAGGCGATCGTTTTCTTTTTTCAATTCATCAATCATTGTTTGCTGCTCTTTAATGCTCTCCAATAAAACAGGGATCATTTCCTGGTACTTAACACCCATCATTCCTGAACGGTCAGTAGTTATTGCCTGTGGAAAAATTTCTTTCAGTTCCTGTGCGATAAAACCTATCTGCTGTGTTTTGGAAAGGCTGCTATCGATCCAGTTATAGGTGTACCCCTTAAGCTTTAAAACCTTTTCAAGAGAGGATTGCAAGGGTTCTATATTTTTTTTGTATCTCCGGTCTGATCCGCTGCTGTAGCTGTCTTGAACCCACATAATACCTGCATCACTAATATCTGCTACATCATTTCCATTTGAAAAAAAGCCCATAAATGAATTGCCGACACCAGCCTGTTGACTACCGCTCATTGCCCAGGTTTTGGGAGTTCCGGCATTTGTAAATACCAAAGATGCACTACTGCCTGCGGCGTTGTTTATCTGCAAACTTGTGCCGTTTATTTTAAGGAAACGGTTGTCAAATTCTCCATAAATCAATGGGGTTGTGGTTTGAGAATTTGCTATATATAATTTGTTACTTCCTGTTTCATAGTAACCGGCAAAATTACCTACAGCGACATTTCCGCTGCCGCTTATATTTTCATGCCCGGCAGACTGACCGAGATAAGTATTGTCATTGCCATTTACGTTTTTAAACCCACTGCCCAGGCCGTGAAAAATGTTGTTTGAACCAACAGTGTTGCTGAATCCTGCTTTATACCCGAATGCCAGGTTACTGCCGCCGGTAGTATTGGAGTAGCCAGCCTGGTTACCAACAAAATTGTTGTAACCGCCGGTTGTGTTTAAAGCGCCGGCTTTGTAGCCGTCAAAATGATTGTTAGTACCGGAAGAATTGGTATAGCCTGCCCTGTAGCCAATAAAATGATTATAGCTGGCAGAATTTTGTAAACCTGCTTCGATGCCGATGCTTGTGTTTTCATCAGCGGCTGTAGCTGATAGTCCGGCATTGTATCCCATAGCCAGATTTCTGGATCCTGTAACGTTATTGAAACCAGTACCCGAGCCAACAAAAACATTTATATTACCGGTCGTATTATTATTGCCTGCCCTGAATCCTTCAAAATAGTTGTCGCTTGCCGTGTTGGTGTAGCCAGCCTCGTAACCCACTATATGGTTATTATTCCCCGTAGTATTAGAAAAGCCCGCACCAGAACCGTTGAAATAATTCTGGCTGCCTGTAGTATTATTATAACCCGCCTCGTATCCTATAAACTGGTTACCACTTCCGGTGGTATTATAATACCCGGCAGCGTGGCCTTCAAAATGATTATTGCTTGCCAAATTAAAAAGTCCGGCCTGGTAACCACTCATATGATTGTCATTCCCGATATTATTATTATATCCTGCCTGAATGCCACTAAAATAATTATTACTTCCCGTAGAATTTTTGAATCCTGCCTGAGGTCCAAGGAACACATTTAAGTTCCCGGTTGTATTCTGATAGCCTGTCTGATATCCTATAAAAAAATTTGAACCACCTGTTGTATTTGAATAGCCAGCCGCAGAACCACTGAAGTAATTGAAGGAACCAGTTGTATTACTGTATCCTGATTTATAACCCGTAAATTGATTGTTGTTTGCTGTATTATTATATCCCGCCTGAAGTCCGTCAAAAAAATTAAAGCTTCCACTATTATTATACCCTGCCTGGTAACCTACATAATGATTGTACACACCGCCGGAGCTATCTGCATGTGATGCCTGGTAACCAATAACAGTATTATTATTTCCGGGAGTAAATCTAAATACCTGTTCACTGTTTGCTTTGCCAATAAAAGGTTGTGCATCTGCTGTTCCGATAAAATTTTGTAATGGATTGATGCCGGTATTTCCTGTTGTACTCCATCCTGTAAGGTTTGCGCCTGCTGCGCCTAACTGAACCCATGCTGCACCGTTATAATAATAGAACCCTGTTGCGCCATCTGTTTGATATACCTGCAATCCTGTAGCAGGGGTTACAATTGCAGAACGCTGTGCAGCCGTCATACGTGGAATGAGTAAGCCTTTGGTTGTGCTGCTTATATCCAAAATAGCACTGGCATTGGGTTGGCTGTTGGTTGTATTGATGCCTACACTCTGTGCAAATGTTGCTGCTGCAGTAATGGTTAAGCATTTGAATAATAATAATAATTTTTTCATGACCGTTTGTTTTAAATTTTCCGAATACAGTTGTTTATTGGTTGTTAATAGTGATTTAATCCGATTGCGATTCAAAAATGCGGCAGTATGAAAAATATTAAAAACTTATGCAGGCATATCGTGTAAAAAACCTGTGGAAGCGTAGAGAAAACAGGTTGAAGTTTTGAATTAAGAGTTAAGGGTTTAGAATTACGAGTTAAGAGTTTAGAACAAGAGTTATGAGTTAAGCAACACGATTTATTCATTGGCTGATTAATTTTATAAAGCGATGAACCGAAATAAAAAAAGCAATGCATTGCTGCATTGCCTGTATCCAAAACCAAACCATCATCTCTTCTTCAATATTGCTACAGACCAAGTTTTGCTTTAATTGCAGCCAGGTCTTTTTTAAGCTGTTCATTTTCTTTTTGCTCTTTATTCAGGCGGAGTTCAAGTTCTTCTATCTTTTTATCCTGTTCCTGAACTGCTTTTACCAGTGGCACTACAAAATCACTGTAGGCAAGACCGTAATGTTCTTTTTCAGTCTGTGGTTTTTTTACGCCGCTAAAATTATACCCAATCTTATTGGCTGCTGTTTCTACTTCCTGTGCAATAAATCCACTGTACACAATACTTTCCGCATTTTTTATTTCTTCATTGTGCATCAGTCTCTCCGTTGAATCTTTTACGGTATCTGTTTTAATGCCTTTGCTTTTTTTCAGCGCAGCCAGTTTTGCAGTCCTTTCATCTTTGCCTAAAAAATTATCGAGTTTATTAATATCAAGCGTATAGGTCACAGGCCGCAGTTGGTTGATGAAATCAAGTCCGCTCACATTTTCTTTTACATTCTTTTTAAAACGGCCATCGCTTAAATTCGTCCAGCTTGTATAACCGCCGATCTGTGTAACGGTGTTGGAGCCAACCATTACGGAGTGCGAAGCAACTGCAAAAGCATGATCACCAATAGCAGTTGCGTGGTATATTCCATCATTGGCATCAGTACCTGCGCCAACAGCGGTGGTGTAATCTCCCCTGAATGTGAACAGTCCCTCTGATCCAACGGCGGTATTATTGGAACCGTAAATATTGAACACCAGGGCAAGATCGCCGACTGCTGTATTCTCCTCCCCGTCATTGTTGTTCATAGAAAAATTTCCAACAGCAGTGTTACCCCCACCATATTGATTACCCTGTAAGGATTTATAACCAAACGCCGTGTTGCCTGATCCATATAAATTGTTCATCATTGATTTACTGCCAACCGCAGTATTGAATTCAGCTGTGCTGTAAAGAGAATCGGCGCCACTGTAAAACATAGATGAATCACCAATGGCAACTGTATTGCGCATGTAAATATTTGAGAATAATGCCGACGCTCCCATCGCAACATTTGAATATCCGATTGTGTTTGAAAAACCAGCGGCACGTCCGATCATGGTATTCGCAAAGCCTGTAGTATTGCTGTTCAGAGACTGATCACCAAACGCAACATTGTTATTGCCGGACGTATTTAAGAAGCCGCTATGATAACCTGCAAAAGCATTATGACTGCCGGTTGTATTATTTGTTCCGGCACTATTACCTGAAAAATAATTTGCAATACCTGTTGTGGAATTAAACCCTGCATTGTTCCCTGAAAAATAATTTGAACTGCCGGTTGTATTGGAAGAACCCGATTGATATCCTGCGAAAAAATTATTTGATCCGGTTGTATTGGAAGTTCCCGATCTGTAACCTTCAAAATGATTGTTGCTGCCGATGGTATTGGACGCCCCCGCATTATTTCCTGAAAAATAATTATTGGTTCCTGTTGTGTTGGCATAACCGGCTCCTTCTCCAATAAACTGATTTTTATTTGCTGTATTGAAATAACCAGCATTCTGCCCGATGAAAAGATTATCCGTTCCGGTTGTATTGGAATGGCCTGCTTTGATACCGATAAACTGGTTGCTGTAACCGTTAGTATTTGAATAACCCGCTTCCCAACCCTCAAAGTGATTGTCAAAGCCACCATTGTTACTGAAGCCCGCCCTGTTGCCGATGAAATGATTTTCTGCGCCTCCTGCAGGACTTGCATTAGATGCCTGGTAGCCGATCACTGTGCTTGTAGAGGATGGCGTAAAACGGAATACCTGTTCACCATTTACTTTTGCGATCAATGGCGTTCCATCTGTAGTGCCGATAAAATTTGTAACTGCATTAATAGATGCATTCCCTGTAGTGCTCCAACCTGTAAGGTTTGCAGCTGCGCCTAACTGTGCCCATGCAGTACCGCTATAATAATAAAAACCTGCGGTTCCGTCTGTCTGGTAAACCTGCAAACCTGCAACAGGATTTACAATTGCTGTACGTTGCGCAGCCGTCATTCTCGGGATCAGCAAACCTTTAGAAGTACTGGCTATATCAAGAATGGCGCTGGCATTCGGTTGCACCCCGGTATTATTGATACCGATGCTTTGCGCAGACAATGTTACTGCGCCGGTAAATAATAATGTTGCGAAGAATAATAAACGTTTCATGATTTTTTCTATTTGAGTTTTGATTGCACAAATATGAAATAGAAAAAAGCCGCTGGATAATCATTTACATTCAAAGGACGCAGAAATCTGTGGAGACGTATAAAAACAAAACGCAACCGTTATTTTGGCTTATGTGTTTTTTGTTTCAATTCATGTTTTGTGGGAAGGCTCATCGCGTTTGCGTTCTTATCATGCCTGGAAAATATAGCCACGGATAACACGGAAGAATACGGCCACAAATAAAATCTATTAACACGGATTTTGCAAGTGCCCCGGCTGCTGAAGACAGCAGCCGGAATAAAAAATACAAACGCAATTGCTACGAATAAATGCGAATAAAAGACTGAAGCGGCATGATTGAAACAACAAACAGGATGAGCCTTCCTTCTTACATGAATGAATGAAAATATTTGTAAGCCAAAAAAAAAGACAAACCAAATGGTTTGTCTTTATAAAAAATAATTGATAATAATTATTCAGCAGCAGTTGCTTCAGTGGCTGTATCAGCAGCAGGCGTTTCTGTTGCTTCAACTTTCTTTTTAGCTCCACCGGCGCGACGGGTTTTCTTAGCTGGTTCTGCAGCGGCAGCAGTACCAATACCTTTACCGTAGATCTCGTTGAAATCAACAAGTTCGATCATGGCCAGTTCAGCATTATCACCTACCCTTTTACCGAGTTTGATGATACGGGTATAACCACCAGGACGACCAGCGACTTTTGGCGCTACCACAGTAAATAATTCTTTAACCGCAGCTTTATCATTCAGGTAACTGAACACCAGGCGATGATTGTGCATGATGGTTTCCTTGCTATCGGTCTTTTTGGTTTTGGTAACCAACGGTTCGATATAAGTGCGCAATGCTTTTGCTTTTGCCAATGTAGTGGTGATCCTTTTGTAAGTGATCAGCTGGCATCCTAAATTCATCAACAGGGCTTTTCTGTGAGAAGCCGTTCTGCTGAGGTTGTTTGTTTTGTCTCCGTGACGCATGACGTTTGTGTTTTAATTCTTCTGCACCGTGTCAGGAATTGCAGAGTACTTATGATATAATATTTTTCGACTGTCAACTGTCATCAGTCAACCGTCAACTTTTTATTTATTCGTCGTCTAATTTAAGTTTGCTCAGGTCCATTCCGAAACCTAAACCTCTTTCATTTAACACCTGCTCAATTTCGCTCAAAGATTTCTGTCCGAAGTTGCGGAACTTCATCAGGTCTTCCTGTTCGTATTGAACCAGTTCGCTGAGTGAATTAATCTTGGCTGCTTTTAAGCAATTGAATGCACGTACAGAAAGATCCAGATCTTCCAACGGTGTTTTCAGAATCTTGCGCAGTTGCAAAGTTTGTTCATCAACGAGGTCTTCTTTCTTTTCTTCTTTGTTATCGAAAGTGATGTTCTCATCCGTGATGATCATCAGGTGCTGAATCAGAATA
Organism: Ferruginibacter sp.; assembly: GCA_040003235.1. Classification (GTDB taxonomy): domain Bacteria; phylum Bacteroidota; class Bacteroidia; order Chitinophagales; family Chitinophagaceae; genus Ferruginibacter. Next base: position 14,919 of record JBDUCW010000105.1, read on the forward strand.
CGGCTGGCTTGTTTTACAGCTTCTTCAGGATGAATTGTACCATCGGTAACCACTTCCATGATCAGTTTTTCAAAATCCGTGCGTTGTTCAACGCGGGTATTTTCAATGCTGTATTTTACATTCTTGATGGGCGTATAGATCGCATCAACAGGAATATAACCAAACTGTGAACTTTTATCTTTCTGTTCGTCAGCAGGAACATAGCCGCGGCCTTTACCGATCGTGATTTCGATATCAAGCTTGGCGCTTACATCCATGGTGCAGATCGACAGTTCAGGATTCATCACTTCAAAAGAAGGAGAAGCTTCGCCGATATTGGCTGCAGTGAATTCAGTTTTATTTTTCAATGACAGTGTGATCTTTTCAGAACTCACTTCATGGTCAACTTTCTTTTTAAACCGAACCTGTTTCAGATTCAGAATGATCTCGGTAACATCTTCGGTGATGCCTTTGAGTGTTGCAAACTCATGATCAGCACCGGCAACATTGATCCCGATGATTGCATATCCTTCCAGTGAATTGAGCAAAACCCTGCGGAGGGAATTACCAACTGTTACACCGTATCCTGGTTCCAGCGGACGGAATTCGAATTGGGCTTCAAACTCAGTTGCTTTCTGAAGAACAATTTTATCGGGCTTAACAAAATTTAAAATGGCCATATTAAATTTTTAGTTTTTTGTTTTTTTAAATGTCATCTAAAGTCAAAATTAAAAAGTCAAAAATTGTAATGCCGGAGCGTGTTTATTTTTTTACTTATTAATTTTTACTTATTATTTGCTATACAATTCCACAATCAGCTGCTCCTTGATATTTTCAGGAACGCTTTCCCTTTCAGGATAGGCGATGAATGTACCTTTCATGGTAGTTTCATTCCAGTCGATCCAGCTGAACTTTGCGTTCTTGCCGCGAAGATTTCCGGTAATGGAAGTGTTGGCTGCTGTTTTATTTTTCAGACCGATCACATCTCCTGCTTTCAATGAATAAGAAGGAATGTTCAGCACGTCACCGTTAACGGTAATGTGTTTATGACTAACCAGCTGGCGTGC
>JBDUCW010000024.1:0-45754 GCA_040003235.1 Ferruginibacter sp.
TATTGGCCTTGCATCCTGCAAAAAAATTGTAGAAGGTAATGGCGGTACAATTTGGTTAGAGTCGGAAGAAAATACCGGAAGCACCTTTTATTTTACTATGCCCAAACTTTTAAATCAATTATTATGAAATCAATACACATTCTGCTGGTAGAAGACAACGAAGGAGATATCATGCTTACTACCGAAGCATTGGAAGAAGGAAGGATTGCCAACAAGATCAGTATTGCCCGGGATGGCAGGCAGGCAATTGATTTTTTAGAGAAAAAAGGAATATACGAAAACGCAGAGTTGCCTGATCTGATTTTATTAGACATCAACCTGCCAAAGAAAAATGGCCACGAAGTATTACATTATATTAAATCATCTCAGCATCTGCGGCAGATACCTGTAATTATGCTTACTACTTCATGTTCTGAAAAAGACATCCTGGAATCCTATAAGAATTATGTGAACTGCTACATTACCAAACCTGTTGATGTAAATGAGTTCATGAATGCTGTTACAAAAATTGAAGATTTCTGGATCCATATTGTAAACCTTCCCCGATGAAAATCAGCTATGACAAAAGACACAAAAAAATATCAGATACTTGTTATTGAAGATAACCCGGGAGACTTTACACTCATTGAAGATTATCTTGAAGAACAGATCATCGCCCCGGAAATAACCAGAGCTAAAAATTTTGCAGATGCACGGTCACTGCTTAAAGGATGCAAGACCAAGTATGACGTTGTCTTGTTGGACCTATCATTACCTGACAAAAGCGGGGAACCTTTGATTACAGAAATCAGTTCATTTTGCCCGACATACCCGGTTATTGTATTGACAGGCTATACCGATATTTCATTCAGTATAAAATCGCTTTCCCTGGGGATATCAGATTATTTATTAAAAGAAGATATTAGCTCTTCATCCCTTTACAAAAGTATTGTCTATAATATTGAAAGAAAGAAAACCAATACAAAGCTCGAAGAATCGGAAAAAAAATACAGCAACCTGTTTCATTTAAGTCCGCAACCGATGTGGGTGTATGATACAGAAACTTACCGTTTTATCCAGGTGAATAAGGCTGCCGTTGAGCATTACGGATACAGCGAAGAAGAATTTCTGCAGCTTACCATTATGGACATAAGTGCGGAACAGGATCATGACAAGACCAGGGATACTATAAAAAGAATGAGTGGGCGGAAGGAAGGCATGTTCTCCGGCAGATTCAGACATCATAAAAAATCAAAAGAGGAAATGGATGTGGATATTTACAGTACGCCCATTACGCTGAATGATAAAATTTACAGGTCAGTCATTGCAATTGATGTAACGGAAAAAATTCTGGGTGAACATAAAATAACCAGGGCAATTATAAAAACACAGGAAGACGAACGTTATGAAATAGGAGCAGAACTGCATGACAACGTTTGCCAGTTGCTGGCAAGTAGTCAGATGAGTCTTTCCATGCTTCAAAGATTACTGCCTGCATCTGCTGAACCAACTTTTGATCAGTCCAAAGAATATATTAAGATGGCACTGGAAGAGATACGCAATCTTTCTCACCGGCTGGCTCCTGCTTTTTTTGATGACAGTACACTCGAAAAATCTTTTAAAATATTACTGGAAACCTTTAACATGGAAGCCGCATACGAAACCTCCCTGCATTTCGATAAAGCCATTATTAAATCGGGAGTGGAAAGAGAACTTCAATTAAATCTTTACCGGATCGTGCAGGAACAATTGCGGAATATTTCAAAATATGCCAAAGCAACTACTGTTAGTATTGATGTGCTGTTGCACAAAAAGAAATTAATGATGCTGATATCAGATAATGGAATCGGGTTCGATATGAATACAGTTAAAAAGGGTATCGGTCTGGCAAATATGATAAGGCGCGCAGAATTATTTTTCGGTAAACTGGAAATACATTCTTCGCCTGGCAATGGATGTGAAATAAAAGTAGAAATACCTTTGCCAAAAAAATAAATCTTATTACTTAGTTGTTGCAATCATTATTGTAAAAAGGTTGTGTTGTATTGCAGTATGGAAAAATTGAATGAACCGTTTTTTATGGTCATCAAACAAAGCATATCTCCAATTGATTTTTTTAATAACTTGTAGTTCAGTTGCAGCAGATGTTATAAGAGCTGTGACCGACATTACAACATGGAAATAAAATTACCGGGAGCAGGATACAAAGATATTTTTTACAACAGTCAGTCACCAATGCTCATCATCGGTACGGATGCGCCCGTATATACCATGCTGGACGTAAACAACGCTTACCTGTCTGCAACCAACACTTCCCTCGAAGACCTGATCGGTAAACCTGTATTCGGCGTTTTCCCGGCCAATCCCACAGACGCAGTTTCTAAAAATATAGAACGCACCATTCATTCTTTTGAACAGGCAATCCATACGAAGACGGCTCATACAATGAGTAATTACCGGTATGATATTCCAATTCCGGGTACCAATGATTTTGAAGAACGTTACTGGACTACCAGTAATACGCCGGTGCTGGATGATGATGGCAACGTTATTTATTTTATTCATTCACCTTCGAATGTAACGGAGCTGTATAAATTAAATCACCGCGAAAAAGCAGGAGTGGAAGCCTTAAAGAAACAACAATACCAGTTATACAGCACTTTTATGCAGGCACCTGTCGGGATTGGTATTTTTAAAGGTCCCGATTATATTGTTGACCTGATCAATCCGCCTTTATGTGAATTATACGGAAAGACCGCAGACGAAATGATGGGCAAACCGGTATTTGAAGTATTGCCACATGTAAAAGGAATGGGCTTTGAAAGTTTACTGGATAATGTAAGATTAACAGGGGAATCCTTCAGGGGCAATGAACTCGCGGCAAAGTTTATGCGAAATGGAAAACTTGAAACGGCATTTCTGAATTTTGTATATGAACCTTTTCGCGAAACAGATGGCAGCATTTCCGGCGTAATAGCTGTTGCAACAGAAGTGACCGAACTGGTGAATGCAAAGAACCAGATCGCAGAATCGGAAGCAAGGGCAAGGCTTGCAGTAGATGCGGTTGGATTGGGAACTTTTGATCTTGATCTTTTCAGCGGCGAAATGATCACATCAAAACAGTTTGCGAATATATTTGGATTTGAAGATGTAGTTCCCAGAAGCGAATATGTGGCCGTATTTCATCATGACGATCTCAATATAAGATTGCTTGCGCATGAAGATGCCATTATTACCGGGAGGTTGTTGTATGAAGCAAGAGTGATCTGGAAAGATAATTCCATTCATTGGGTAAGAATCGAAGGGAAGGTGTTGTACAATGCCGAAGAAAAAGCTTACAGGATATTGGGCATATTGCTCGATATAACGGAGCAGCGCAATGCAAAAGAAGAACAGCGCAAACTGATCAGTCTTGTTGACAACAGCGTTGACCTGATGTCTATTTTAAATCTGAACGGCATCAATGCTTATATCAACGAAGCGGGCAGAAATTTATTGGGATTTGAAAATGAAGAACAGGTTTCGCAGATACCTGTTTCGCAATTACACAATCCCGAAGATTTTATATTGGTAGAAAAAGAAGTGATCCCTTCTGTGATGGAAAAAGGTAAGTGGGCAGGAACCATGATGGTACGGCATCTGCAGAGTGGGGAAGTTTTTCCGGTATTTAATAATTGCTTCCGCATAGATGATCCTGTTTCCGGTGCCCCCATAGCAGTGGGAGCAGTAATGCGTGATATGCGGCCCGAACTCGCCGCGAAACAGGCGCTTGCAGACAGTGAATTATTGCTCAGGAAAATTACTTCAGCAACGCCTACTGCATTGTGGATGTCGGATGAATGGGGCGACTTTACTTACGTGAATCAAACATGGCTCGACTGGACCGGCACTTCTTATGAACAGAATCTTGGCAGTGGCTGGGTTGAAAAAATTCACGCAGAAGACCAGGAAAAAACTGCGCAGAAATTTATGAACGATCTTGCTGCGCGGCATTTGTATGAGGCAGAATTCAGACTCGATCATGTTGACGGAAGCGTACATTGGTGTATTGCAAGTGGCCAGCCTCAATATAAAAACGATGGAAGTTTTTCCGGGTACATTGGGGCTTGCGTCGACATAACAGAACAAAAACATTTGCAGCAGCAGAAAGATGATTTTATCGGTATTGCCAGTCATGAATTGAAGACACCTGTAACCAGTATCAAAGGCTATGCTCAGGTGCTCGAAAAAATGCTGTTGAAAAAAGGTGATGTCAAAGAAGCCATGATGATGAACAGAATGGATGGCCAGATCAAAAGGCTGACCAGTCTCATCGGCGATCTGCTCGATGTAACAAAGATAAGTTCAGGAAAACTGCAGTTCAATGATACCGAATTTGATTTTAATCCAATGGTGCGGGAACTGATGGAAGACATGCAGCGTACAACAGAAAGGCATACCCTGATAGAAAATTTCAGTACTACCGGTATGGTGTATGGAGACAGGGAGCGCATTGCGCAGGTAATTGCCAACCTCATCAGCAATGCCATTAAATATTCGCCTTCGGCAGATACCATTATTATTCATACCGCATTAAAAGAAGGCGAAGTAACGCTTTGTGTGGAAGATCACGGGATCGGTATTCCAAAAGATAAACTGGAAAAAGTTTTTGAACAGTTCTATCGCGTGAGCGGTGATATGCAGCACACATTTCCGGGACTTGGATTAGGATTATATATATCTTCAGAGATCATCAAACGCGAAGGAGGAAGGATATGGGTTACAAGCAATGAAGGCAAGGGATCAACTTTCTGTTTTGCGTTACCGGTGAAAAATAGTAAATATGGGTGACGTGAAAAAAATAATGATCGCAGACGACGATCCCGGCATTGTAGATTCAATGTCGCTCATTCTTGAATTTGAAGGATACGAAGTAAGCAGCACATTAAACGGCGCCACACTTTTAAATTTTGATCAGGAATTGCCAGACATTCTCCTGTTGGATATCTGGATGTCGGGGATAGATGGGAGAGATATCTGCAAACATTTAAAACAACGGGAACACACCAGTCAGTTACCCATTGTGCTCATCTCTGCAAGCAAGGATATTGAACGTTCGGCCATTGAAGCAGGTGCCGACGATTTTCTGGCAAAGCCTTTTGAACTGGAAGAATTGCTTTTCAAGATCAAAACTTTAATTGATTTTTCATAATTGATAATTGATAATGGATAATTGATAATTTTTTCAATTCGCTGCAATCTTACTTTCTTAGAAAAATCTCAATAAATTATATTGTTTGCAACGAATACTGATCTGGTACTCAGATTTTATTTTCATTCAGCACATTATCAACTATCAATTATCCATTATTGAAGTTTTTCCGTTAGAAAAACCGCCCACAAAAAAAATTTTGTATTTCATTGTGCACAATCTAATTTCGCGCAATTAATTTAAAATGGATCAGTTACACCTGGATAATCAGCTTTGCTTTCCGCTTTATGCACTCAGCAGGCAGATGACCGCTTTGTACAGGCCCTATCTGGAAAAACTTGAACTCACCTACCCGCAATACCTGGTAATGCTCTTGCTTTGGGAACATGAAAAATTATCAGTGAAGGAAATCGGCTGCGAACTCTGGCTCGATAGTGGTACACTAACGCCACTGCTGAAGCGCATGGAAGAAACAGGATTGGTAGACCGGTTGCGTTGTACAGAAGATGAACGGATCGTACATGTGCAGCTTACTAAAGAAGGGAAATTATTACAGAAGAAAGCAGTCGGTATACCCGATAATATTTTTTCCGAATTATCTATCAGTAATGTTCAGCTCAAGTCACTGAAAAAAGAATTGTCTGCCATATTAAATAAACTGGAAAAAAAATGAATTACAAAATCCTGATGGAGACAGCAGGGTTTATACAATAAAGAATCATCCATGAATGAATTGAGAAAAGGGAAGGCAATACGGACAACATTAATACTTATTTTTCTGGCGCCGTTATTTATATGCGCTCAGTCATCGCAACCGGACAGCCTTTTACCGGAAGTGACGTTACAGAATGCCGTTGATTATGCCATTAAACGCCAGCCGCTGATTCAGCAATCGTTGCTGGACGAAAAAATAACTGACGCAAAAATTAAAAGTAAACTTGCTGACTGGTACCCGCAGGTGAATTTTAATTACAGCCTCCAGCATAATTTCATTGTGCAGAAAACAGTTATTGGCGGCAACACGGTTCAATTGGGATCCGATAATACTTCATCAGGACAGTTCACCGCGTCACAATATATTTTCAACCGCGATCTATTGCTGGCAAGGCGTACAAAAGATGATGTACGGTTGCAGGTAAAACAAGCTACAGTAAGTGATAAGATCGATCTTGCGGCAAATGTATCCAAGGCTTATTATGATATATTATCTACTATGCAGCAGATCAAAGTTGCCGAATCCAATATCACGCGGATAGAACGCAGCCTGAAAGATGCCTACAACCAATATAAAGCAGGCATTGCTGATAAGATCGATTATAAAAGAGCCACCATCACGCTCAATAATACGAAGGCAACAAAAAAAACAAATGAAGAACAACTGGTCGCAAAACTTGAATATCTTAAATCACTGATGAATTATCCGGAGAAGGCTCCGCTTAATATTGTGTATGACAGTCTGCAAATGGAAAATGATATTCTGCTGGATACTTTGCAGGCTCCGGATTATAAATCAAGGATAGAATATAAATTACTGGAGACACAAAGAAGATTGCTGGCTGCTAATGTGCAGTACAACCGGTGGAGTTACCTGCCTTCTGTATCAGCTAACGGTGCCTATAACCTGAACTTTCAGAATAATAATTTTGTAAAATTATACAATCAGAACTATCCCAATTCATTTGCTGCAGTAACGCTGGGATTTCCCATTTTCCAGGGGGGTAAAAGAAAATACAATACGCTTGAAGCCCAACTTGAACTGGATAGAAATGAGTTTGATATTATCAACCTGAAAAATATGGTGAATGCCGGTTATGCGCAGGCGCTGGCGTCTTATAAAAGTAATCTCACCAACTATCTTGCCCTGAAAGAAAATGTGGATCTTGCCAAAGAAGTGTATGATGTGATCCAGTTGCAATACCGTGCAGGTATCAAGACTTACCTGGAAGTCATTACTTCTGATACAGATCTTCGCACCGCCCAGATCAATTATTATAATGCGTTGTATCAACTATTGGCCAGCAAGATTGATGTGCGGAAAGCATTGGGCCAGATCAATTATTAACCTGTTTAAATATTATAAGACAATGATGTTTTCAAAAAAAATAATGACCGCTGCTTTCTTTGCTACTGCTGTATTTGCGGCATGCAATGAAAAAAAAGCACCGGCACCGACTGCTCCTCCGCCCGTGAAAGTTACAGTAGAACCGGTAAAGTTTGTCACTGCGGCTTACTATGATGAATATCCAGCTACCGTTAGTGCATTAAACCAGGTAGACTTACGGCCACAGGTAAGTGGATTTATAACCGGTGTGTTCTTTAAAGACGGAGACCGCGTCAGGAAAGGACAATTATTATATTCAGTGGATGATCAGTTGTATGCGGCCAATTATCAGCAGGCTGTTGCTAATCTCCAGGTGCAGCAGGCAAATCTTAATAAAGCACAAAAAGATGCCAACCGTTATCATGAACTGGATAAGAACGATGCAGTAGCAAAACAACTCGTGGACAATGCAGACGCGGCGTTGGAAGTAACGAAGAAACAGGCCGATGCTGCGAGAGCAAATATCCAGGCCGTGCAAACCAATGTCCGTTATACAAAAGTATATGCGCCTTTCGATGGCGTGATCGGCATTTCTGCAGTAAAATCCGGAACTGCTGTTAGTGCAGGACAAACTATTCTGAATACGGTTTCGTCTGATAAAGAACTGGCGGTTGATTTTAATATTGATCAGAAAGAAATTTATCGCTTTACAAATCTGATGAATGAAAAACCAAATGCGATGGATTCTACTTTCAGACTTGCATTCGGGAATGATGTGTATCCTTATCCCGGTAAAATTGCTTTGCTGGACAGATCGGTCAATCCCCAAACGGGCACCATTAAAGCAAGACTGATTTTTCCAAATGAAAAAAATCTGTTGATCGCGGGCATGAATGGAACAGTAAGAGTAAAGAGCAATGGCGCTGCGCAATCTATTCTGATCCCTTATAAAGCAGTGACAGAGCAGCTGGGTGAGTTTTTTGTGTATGTTCCCGGCGACAGTAATAAAGTATCCCAACGCAAAGTTGTACTGGGCAAACAGATCGGTAAAGATGTAATTATTCAGACTGGTTTAAAGGATGGAGAAAAAGTTGTGGTGGAAGGTGTACAGAATCTGAGAGAAGGTACGGTGATCAACACTGCAGCAACTCCTCCTGCAAAAAAATAAAGTTTAGGGTTTAAAGTTTAAGGTTGTGAACAGAATAATAAATTATAACAATTTTGTTTTTTCGAAATAAAAAAAACTTAAACATTTTAAAGCTTAAATTTTTTAAACGACTCATACAATAACGAAATTGAAAGACTTAACGACCAACGAATGATAGCAGATACTTTTATAAAAAGACCGGTAACGGCAATCGTCATATCAATTGTAATTGTTTTGGTGGGCATCATTGCAATGACCGTATTGCCGGTTGCGCAATATCCTGACATTACGCCGCCAACGGTAACCATTAGTGGAAGCTTTACCGGTGCTGATGCGCAGACAGTAGAACAGACGACCACTACTGCGATTGAAACACAGGTAAATGGTACACCGGGCATGACATACATGTCGAGTAACAGTACCAGCAGCGGACAAAGCAGCATCTCTGTAAATTTTGATATTGGAACTGATATTAATATTGCCTCACTGGATGTGCAGAACCGGGTAAGTGTTGCACAACCCACCTTACCTGATGCAGTAAAACGGCTGGGCCTTACCGTACGTAAGCGTAATCCAAGCATCATGGTGGCACTCGCAGTATTTTCTCCCAATGGAACACATGATGCAACCTTCATCGGTAACTACGCAAATATTTATTTGAAAGATGCATTGCAGCGTGTGAAAGGTGTAGGTGATATTGTTTCGCGTTCGGATGATTTTGGTATGCGTATCTGGTTAAGTCCAGAAAAACTTGCGAACCTCGGAATGACAACTTCTGATATTCTTGCTGCATTAACTGAACAGAATCTTCAGGTCGCGGCCGGAACCATTGGAGGCAATCCGCAACCAACAGTGCAGGCATTTGAATACAGTGTTCTTACCAACAGCCGGCTCAATACAAAAGAGCAGTTTGAAAATATTGTTGTACGAACTGTTCCTGCTACAGGAACCATTGTATATCTTAAAGATGTTGCAAGAGTAGAACTGGGAAAGTTTGATTATGGAACCAATGCGTATGTAGATGGAAAGCCGGCTGCTTTTGTACTTATCTACCAGGCACCGGGCGCCAATGCTATCGAAACATTTGCGGGAATCAACAAAGCATTGACAGAATTGAAAAAAACTTTTCCAAAAGATATTGATTATGTAATGCCGCTGGAAACAGTTACGGTTGTAAAAGTATCTATTGAAGAGGTTATAAAAACTTTGGCAGAAGCATTACTGCTCGTAATTTTTGTGGTATTTCTTTTTCTGCAGAACTGGAGAGCAACCTTGATACCGGTACTGGCCATCCCGGTTTCGCTGATCGGTACATTCATTTTCTTTATCCCTTTTGGGTTTACAATAAATACATTGACCTTATTTGCTTTTGTACTGGCGATCGGTATCGTGGTGGATGATGCGATCGTTGTTGTTGAAGCAGTACAGCATTATATTGATCATGAAAAGATCTCTGCAAAGGAAGCCACGAAGAAAGCAATGAAAGATATTTCTGCCCCGGTGATCGCAATTGCACTGATCCTCGCTGCAGTGTTCGTGCCTGTTGGTTTTATTCCGGGTATTGTTGGCCGTTTGTATCAGCAGTTCGCTATCACCATTGCAGTCTCTGTGATCATCTCTGCATTTGTAGCATTATCACTCACGCCTGCATTATGTTCAACGATGTTGAAACCCTCCAAACCGGAAGGCGCAAGAAAAAATATATTGGAAAAATTCTTTGCATGGTTTAATAAGGGATTCGGAAAGATGAACAATGCTTATACAAAGAGTGTTGGTAAATGGATCAAGGTTACGCCCATCGTATTGGTAATGCTCGTTTGTTTATTCGTCGGACTTTTCTTTTTATTCAAAAACAAACCATCAGGGTTTATTCCTACAGAAGACGAAGGGCGTTTATATGTAACTTATGAAATGCCGGAAGCTACTTCTACTACAAGAAGTAAAGAATTGCTTCTCGAAATTATGAAAAGGGTAAAAAATATTCCGGGTGTAAGAACGGTAGGCGGCCTTGCCGGATTGAACATCATTACCTTTTCCAATAAATCCAATGCAGGTACCATGTTTGTTTTACTCGAACCCTGGGACAAACGCGAAAGCAAAGAACTCCAGTTGCAAAGTATTATTACGAATATTCAGAAAAATGTTGCAGATATTAAAGAAGCAAGTATCCGGGCTATCGGGCCACCGGCCATTCCAGGTCTTGGTGCAACAGCAGGTTTTACTTTTGAATTGCAGCAGACATCGAGCACAGACAGTATCCAGCAGTTTGAAGCAGTTGCGCGGAAATTCCTGGACACTTTGAACAAAAGAAAAGAAATAGGGCAAGCCTATAGTTTTTTTACAACGCACACACCGAGTTATCAGGTAAATGTAGACCGTACAAAAGCCAAGCAGCTTGGCGTAAATATTACAGATGTTTATACAACGCTGTCCACTTTACTGGGCAGCAGTTATGTAAATGATTTCAATCTATACGGAAGAAATTTCAGGGTGGTTGCTCAGGCTGACAGTGTCTATCGTTCATCAATAGCCGAACTGGGAAAATATTATGTGCGCAATAATATGGGCGGCATGATTCCATTGAGTGAGCTGGTCACTACCAGACTGACAGAGAATCCAACCGTGCTTTCGCATTATAACATTTACCGTTCCATCGAGATCAATGGTTCACCCAAACCCGGATACAGCAGCGGCCAGGCAATACAGGCATTGAAAGAAGTTGCAGCAGGAAATCTTCCGGCGGGATATGGATATGAATTTTCAGGATTGAGTCGTGAAGAATTAAAAGCAGGCAGCAGTTCTGTAACCATCTTTGCAATATCATTGATCTTCGTATTTCTTTTCCTTGCAGCATTGTATGAAAGCTGGTCGATTCCATTCTCGGTTTTGTTTGCAGTACCGATCGGCGCATTTGGCTCTATTCTTACCCTTACATTTATTCCCGATATTACCAATAACATTTATGCACAGATCGGTTTGATCACTTTGATCGGATTGGCTGCAAAAAATGCAATCCTCATCGTGGAATTTGCAAAGGAACGCGTGGACCGGGGCGAAGACATTCTTCAGGCTACACTGGAAGCAGTACAGCTGCGTCTGCGACCCATTATTATGACATCACTTGCATTTATATTGGGTGTACTGCCATTGGCCTTTGCAAGCGGAGCTGCCGCTGAATCACGTAGAACCATTGGCTGGACTGTATTTGGTGGGATGCTTGCAGCAACAACATTGGCGATATTTGTGGTGCCGGTATTGTTTGCGCTTATTTCAAAAATATCTTACATCAGGAAAGCAAAACGCCTGGCGGCAGAACATAGTTATGATGAAGATATTTAGAGGCAGTTAACGGCAATGCTAAAAAATACCAGGTGAAATATAAAAAAGTATTGAATATACTTATCTGTATGTTCATGATGCTACAACTCCGGGGACAGGAATTACAACCTGTTTCTGCAAGAATGGAGAAGGTTCAGGTTTCATTTCGTGTAAACGATAAAGGCATACCTCAATACAATATTAATTTTGATCAGCGCCCGGTGATCAACTGGTCACAACTTGGTTTTTCATTGGATGCCGACAATGATTTTTATAAAGATTTTGAATGGACCGGAACTCAAAAAAGATCTGTGGATGACAACTGGCAACCTGTCTGGGGTGAAGTAAAAAACATCCGTGACCATTATGAAGAACTAACTATACATCTTCGCAAAAAAAATAATTCAAACTTATTACTCAATATTATATTCCGGGTCTTTGCAGACGGTGTGGGTTTCCGTTATGAATTTCCCAAACAGTCAGGGCTAAAATATTTCATCGTTAAAAATGAATTGACCCAATTCAATCTAACCGGTGATCACAAAACATTCTGGATTCCCGGTGATTATGATACCAATGAATATTTGTATACGACCTCTTCTATCAGCGATATTGACAATACCGAAATTGTAAAAACATCCACTGACATTGCAGTCCGTACTGTACGGGATCCTTACTCGGTGCAGACCCCGTTGATGATGAAAACAAAAGAAGGATTATACATCAACATTCATGAAGCTGGATTGATCGGTTATCCTGCAATGCAGTTACACGTAGATCGAAAAAATCTTTCATTGTCATCAAGCCTGGTTCCTGCAGCAACAGGCGATAAGGCTTATGTGCATGCGCCTTTTAAAACACCCTGGAGGACTGTAATCGTGAGTGATAAAGCGACTGATATCCTTTCTTCAAAAATGATATTAAATCTGAATGAACCTTCCGTTATTAAAAATACATCCTGGATAAAACCCATGAAATTTGCAGGAGTGTGGTGGGAAATGCAGACGAATAAAGGCAGCTGGAGCTATTCAGATTTTCCTGACAGCCTTTCAGATGAAGGTCATTTAATTCCTAATGGAAAGCATAGTGCCAATACGGCTAACGTTAAACGTTATATTGATTTTGCTGCTGCCAATCATATTAAAGGACTACTGGTAGAAGGATGGAATATCGGGTGGGAGGAGTGGTTTGGGACCTGGAAAGAAAAAGTATTTGATTTTACCAAACCTTATCCTGATTTTGATCTGAAGGAGCTGGTTCGTTATGCTGCTTCAAAAAATATTGCATTGATCATGCACAATGAAACATCCGGTTCGGCTATTGATTACGAACGCCAACTGGATACGGCTTACCGTTTTATGAATCAGTTTGGATACACTGCCGTAAAGACCGGTTATGTAGGAAAAATAATTCCGCGGGGCGAATATCATGACGGTCAGTGGATGGTGGATCATTATATCCGCGTGGCGCAAAAAGCTGCCGACCATCATGTGATGCTGGATGTGCATGAACCGGTAAGGCCTACAGGTCTGCAGCGCACCTATCCCAACTGGCTTGCATGTGAAGCAGGCCGCGGCAATGAATACAATGCATTCAGTAATGGAAGTCCTCCGGAACATGAAACCATATTGCCTTTTACCAGGCTGATGGGCGGACCAATGGATTACACACCTGGCATTTTCAGGATGAAAGGCTACACGGCTTATGCACCTGAAAGGCAGATGCACAGTACATTGTGCAAGCAACTTGCTTTGTATATAACAATATATAGTCCTTTGCAGATGGTGGCCGATCTTCCTGAAAATTACGCCTTGCACAAAGACGCTTTTCAATTTATAAAAGATGTGCCTGTTGATTGGGATGATACAAAAATTATAGAAGCAGAGCCTGGAGATTACATTACGATTGCAAGAAAAGAAAAAGGAAAAAATAATTGGTATCTCGGCGCCATCACGGACGAGAATAGCCGCAATGCTGTGATCAAACTTAATTTTTTAGATGCCGGTAAAAAGTATGAAGCAATTATTTATGCTGATGCAGTCAATGCCGACTGGAAAGATAATCCGGAAGCATACAACATACAGCATTATATTGTTGATGCATCAACGGATTTAAATCTTTCATTGGCGAAGGGTGGTGGTGTTGCCGTGAGTATACGGCCGGCTACGAATGAACAGTTGAAGAATGAGAAGAAGTATCCATAATATTTTACAGGTATGAAAAATATTTTTGAGCCTTCGAATATTGCAGCATTAGTATTGGCTCACAAAACGTTCCGATGGAACGAAAGCAGCAGCGCATTTTAATGTTACCGACGAGACGTTCCGATGGAACGATAAAAACAAAAATATTTGTTTTGCTACTACCTACTAGACGTTCCTATGGAACGATCAATGCGGAGAATATCTGTTTGTTATCTACATAATCTCCAACGGAACGATGGATACAGCAGAATTCTAAAAAATGAGAGTTCATTTTTTTTTTAACATATTTAAAAACGCTGCTTATGTCCCATCGGGACATTTTATTGGTAGAAGTCCAGACATGAGGAGCCTTCCCACCACACATCAAGCGTAGAGGAACCCGGTAAGCCAAATTTGTTTTATCAATATTGCAAATATGATGTGATTGTTAGCCAGTATCATTTTCGGGTTGAACAAATATTTTATATTTACAGAGAGAACTTCATCCTGTAAATTATAAACATGAACAAAGCCTGCATCTTTTTCTCCCTGTTCGTTTTTTGCTTTTCTGTAAAAATATTTTCACAAACTGCGAAACCACAGCAATACAAATATATTTTTACGGTTTCCAAAGATGGAACCGGGGATTATAAATATATCCAGGATGCCATTGATGCCATGCGGGTGTATCCACTGGCACCGATCACATTGTACATAAAAAATGGGATTTACAATGAAAAGATAGAACTGCCTGCCGATAATACTGATGTCACTTTTATCGGTGAGAGTGTTGAGAAAACCATTATTACTTTCAATGATTATTCCGGCAGGGGAAGATTGAATACGTTCACTTCTTATACCGCTAAAATTTCAGGTAATCGGTTTGTTGCAGAAAATATAACGTTCAGCAATAGTGCCGGACCCGTGGGACAGGCGCTGGCGTTATATGTTGATGCAGACAAGGCCGTATTTAAACATTGCCGTTTTTTAGGAAACCAGGATACCATTTTTGCTTCCGGAGAAATGGCAAGACAATTATTTGTTGATTGTTATATTGAAGGTACTACGGATTTTATTTTCGGCCCATCTACTGCGGTTTTTCAGCATTGTACGATCAGGGCAAAAACAAATTCATTTATTACAGCTGCCAATACAACGCCGGGAAAAAAATATGGTTTTGTATTCCTTGATTGCAACATTACTGCTGATTCAGGAGTTACGAAATTATATCTGGGCAGACCATGGCGTGCCTCGTCGAAAGCGGTTTTCATCAGATGTGAATTACCTGCAGCCATTGTTCCGGAAGGATGGAATAACTGGAGCAATGCAGAAAATGAAAAGACTGTTCTCTATGCTGAATATAAAAATACTGGTGCTGGTGCGTCTTTTAAAGACCGCGTGAAATGGTCGAAGCAGTTGACGGATAAAGAAGCACAGGAATATTCGCCGGAACATATTTTTGCAGATAATAATTGCAATGCCTGTCCGCAACCGGATTGGTTTAGTAATATCCGGACGAAAGTTTTTGAATGGCCGGTTAAAAATTAAAAATTAAAAATTAAAAAATTAAGAAACAAAAAATAAGGAAGTAAATACAGTTACGAATTTTAGTTTAGACTTGTAACTTCTAACTCAATAACTTTACTTTTCAAAATAATAATATGATAAAGAAAATATATTATGCGGCTGCAATCCTGTTGATGTCTTTTTCAATGATCCCTGCAAAAAATAAAATAAAAATATTTTTGGCGGGCGATTCTACAATGAGTATCAAAGAGGTTAAAGCCTATCCCGAAACCGGTTGGGGAATGCCTTTCGCCAATTTCTGGGATTCAACCGTTACCGTTGTGAACATTGCAAAGAATGGCCGCAGTACAAAATCATTTATCGAAGAAGGCTTGTGGAAACAGATCTACGATCAGGCAGGCGAAGGCGATTATGTACTAATACAATTTGGACATAACGATGAAGTGCCTACTAAAAAAAATTATACCACCGAAGAAGAATTTAAAAATAACCTGGTTAGATATGTTCAGGAAACGAGAAGTAAAAAAGCAATTCCTGTATTGATCACGCCCGTAGCAAGAAGAGAATTTGATGCGGATGGAAAAATAAAAGAGACACATCCTTATGCCCAGCTGGTGAGGGACGTAGCGATTGCTCAAAAGACATTGCTCATCGATCTTGATAAAAAATCGATGGAACTCCTGCAGGAATTCGGTAAAGAAAATTCTAAACTATTATTCAACCAGGTAAAGCCGGACGAACATCCCAATTATCCCGAAGGCAAAGAAGATAATACCCATTTTAATGAACTCGGTGCAAGAAAAATGGCAGAGATTGTTCTTGCTGAAATAAAATCTCAGAAAATGGAATTGGCCGATCATATCTTTAAACCAACGAAGAAGTTGTAGGTTATAAATTGTAAGTTTTAAAACTGACCTGAATTACTTGTTTGCTGTAATTTTTTCTTCCAGGCCGAATATGGAATGAACATGAGCAGCAGTATGATCAGTGGGAAAATTATTTCCATCAGTCCGCCGCCGGAAATTGCCCATGAAACTGATGCGCAAATAAAATTAATAGCAAAGCCGGCAAAGGCCCACTCCTTTATTGTTTTGTACCAGGGTTGCAATAAAGCAATCGCGCCGAGTATTTTTGCAGTTCCACCAATCACTAAAAAATAAAATGGATATCCCAATTTGAGCATTACATCTTTTCCCGCCTGTTGCTGCATTATACCGCCAATACCATCCATCAACATCAATAATGCAAATATGATGGTAGAGATCCAGTAAAGGTTGTTGTTTGTTTTTGATTTCATATATTTTTTTTTATAAGAACGCAGATTTTTATGAGTATCAGGAGTTGTTATGATTTCTTATTGGAAATAGCTGCAGATCTTTTTTAAATTTTTAATTTTGATTTTCATTCCTCATGCTATAGCAAAAAGATCAACTTTCTATTTTCTTATCATAATTCAGCATCCACCTGATACCAAATTTATCATTGAACACGCCAAAAATTGCTCCCCAGAATTCAACCCTTAATTCGTGAAAAACTTTTCCGCCGGCTGAGAGTTTATTGAAGAATGTATTGATCTCTTCTTCACTGCTGCAGTTGAGTGACAATGCAATATTGTTACCATGGATCAGCCCTTCAGGACCTATCATTTCAGAAGCCATGAGCAATAAATTATCTTTCATCAGCGTTGCGTGCAGAATGCTGTTCTTCATTTCCTGTGGGCATTCTGACTCAATGGGAGAGCCTGCAATCGTCTGGATTGTTAGTTCGCCACCGAGACATTCTTTGTAAAAATCCATTGCTTCACGGCAGTTGCCGTTGAAAGTAATGTAGGCATTGATCTGTGACATAATAAATTGTTTTATTGATTAATTGTTTTGACAACACAAAAATAAATGGACGATTTTATTTTGCTGCGGTGCGAATACGCCAATAAAAAGGCGTGTTGCGACAGAATAACCTTCTTAAAAAAAGTAAGTCCCATTTTTTTTTGACTTAGATATTTTTTCAATTATTGCTGTTATGAACAATGCCCGCCCGGCCCGGCCGCTCGGACGGGCCAACTAAGTTCAGGCTTCAATCATCTTTTTACCGGAAGACAGAAAGATGGTAAGCCCCAACACTGAAACTGAGTTTTGTTTAAACAATTTTATGTTTTGATTTGACTTGTATTTCCTTCCTTATTTCTTATTTGTATTGTTATCCGTCAACCATGAACTTTCCGAAGGGCAAATCTGTCAATTTAAGGGGTTGATCGCGACAGAATTTTATATTACTTTTGAAATATGAAACATGTATCAATCCTTGTTCCCAAAGGTGCTGTTGCACTTGGATGTATTGAAGGGCCTTTTATTTTATTCAATAAAGTGAATGATCTTTTGATCAGTATGGATAAACAGCCTTTGTTTAAAGTGCAGTTGGTCGGGCTTACAACCGAGGCACAGCAATATGACAGGCTGTTCAATGTTAAGCCGGATCTAACAATCAAAGATCAATTCAAAACCGATCTCATTATCATTCCTGCGGTCAATGGCGATATGAAAACTGTTATTGAAAACAACCGGGAATTTTTTCCATGGATGATTGGTCAGTATCAGCAAGGTGCAGAACTGGCGAGCCTTTGCGTTGGTTCATTCCTGCTTGCAGCTACCGGTTTGTTAGATGGAAAAAAATGTTCTACACATTGGGGATCGGCCAATGAATTCAGTAATATGTTCCCGCAGGTAGAACTGGTGGCAGATAAAGTGGTAACTGATGAACATGGTATTTATTCAAGCGGGGGCGCAAATTCATTCTGGAATCTTTTATTGTACCTCGTTGAAAAATATGTCAATCGGGAGATCGCCATCCTGTTATCAAAATATTTTGCAATAGAAATAGACCGCAACAGCCAGTCTGCATTCATCATGTTTAAAGGACAAAACGAACACAGTGATGAAGCGGTTAAAAAAGCACAGGAATTTATTGAAAAAAACTTCCAGGATAAAATTGCGGTGGCGCAATTATCTACCATGCTTGCCATTGGCAGAAGAAGTTTTGAACGCCGGTTTAAAAAAGTGACTTCCAACACGGTTATTGAATATATTCAGCGGGTAAAGATTGAAGCCGCTAAAAAAAGTTTTGAGACCAGCAGGAAAAATATTTCCGAAGTGATGTATGATGTGGGTTATTCTGATACCAAAGCTTTCAGAAATGTTTTTAAAAGAACGACCGGGTTATCGCCCATTGAATACCGCAATAAATATAATAAAGAAGCTTACGCGTAGAACACAGATTTTTATGATTAGAAGATTTACGCGGATTAATAGCTGAAGTCAAAAGTAAAAAAGGAGGGTGGGTTAAATATTGTGGGCTTATTTTATAGTGAACGGAAATATTGTAAATAAAAAAAAGGGCCAGGATAAAAATCCAGCCCCGTTTTTAAATCCAATATCCTATGAAAAACCTAGTTCAGGAAAGCTGGGTTTATCCAGCAGTCCAATTATTTTAAACACTAATTTTTTACACTAATTACACGAATGCTACTTTATCAACCTTCTTAACTTCATCAACCTTATCAACCATTCAGCTTTTCTCCGTTTGATGATGTAAAGTTGCATTATTGATTTTATATTTATTCTGCTGACTTAACAAATGGCCGGTTCTGATTAGTAAACGGTCAATCATGCCATTTTTCCGTTAGTTGATCTTTTACTGCTTCATCTTTTCTTCCAGTTCCATTACCTTTTCAAAAGCTTTTTCATATTCTTTATTCGCTTCATTGAGCTGATCCGTTGCCTTTTTATAATTCGCTTCGGTCTGCAGAAATTTATCTTTATCGGCATATACTTCCGGCAATGTCAGCGCGGCTTCAGCTTCTGCTTTTTGTCCCTGCAATAAAACCAGTCTGGCGTCAAGCTGTTCCAAACGCTTTTGTTCTTTCTGCAGTTCGCGTTGCAGATCTTTATTGATCGGTTGTGGAGTTACAGGTTTGTTGGGTGCCTGGTTTTTGGGATTTGGCGTTGGTTGTTTGGCGTTATTGCTGTTTTGTTGTTGTTTTACGTTCGTGGCAGGCGGTGCATTCTTAATTTTTAATTCTTCATTTTTATTTGCCAAAGCCTGTTTGGCCATACGATCTTTCCATTCCAGCAATTCATCATAGCCACCATCAAAATCCTTGATCTCATAATTATCAATCTCCCATATCTTATTGGCCGTTTTGCTTACGAAATAACGGTCGTGACTCACCAATATATAACTGCCTTCATATTTATTCAATGCTTCTATCAGCAATTCTACCGAGTGCATGTCAAGATGATTCGTCGGTTCATCAAGCAATAAAAAATTGGCTTTGCTTACAATGGTCTTTGCCAAAGCAACCCTTGCTTTTTCTCCACCACTGAGTACTTTTATTTTTTTATCAATATCATCTCCGCCAAATAAAAAACAACCCATCAGCGTACGGAGTTCAAGGTCCGTCTTGCCACTTCCGGCGCTGGCCATTTCTTCAAGAATGGTATGATTTACATTCAATGCTTCCAGCTGATGCTGCGCATAAAATGCATCTACTACATTATGTCCCCAGATGCGTTCGCCTTCAAAAGTTTCTGCCCCCGCAACAATACGCAGTAAAGTAGATTTACCCTTACCGTTAGCACCGATAAGTGCGATCTTATCACCACGACTAATTTCTGCGCCTGTATGTTCAACAATTTTTACGCTGCCGAAACTCTTTGTAACATCTTTCACTGTGCAAAGAACTTTGCCCGGCTGTTTATCAATGGAAAAATTTATTTTGATATTGGGCCTTTCAAGATTGGTATCTTCAATGCGGTCAAGCTTATCCAGCTTCTTCATAATACTCTGTGCCATGGCAGCTTTACTGGCTTTCGCCCTGAATCGTTCTACCAACCTTTCATTCTGCCGGATATAATCCTGCTGATTTTCAAAGGCACGTTTCTGCATTTCAATGCGGATCTCTTTTTCTACCTGGTAATATGTATAATTGCCGGTATAATAATGAAGCTCGCCCTGGTAAAGTTCTACGATCTTATTCACCATGCGGTCTAAAAAAAAGCGGTCATGACTTACGATCACCACAGCGCCGGCATAGTGCGAAAGATATTTTTCCAGCCATTCAATACTTGGAAGATCCAGGTGGTTCGTTGGTTCATCCAGTAACAACACATCCGGTGCCATCAAAATCATTTTGGCTAATAAGACTCTCATGCGCCAACCTCCGCTGAACTCTTTATAAGGACGACTCAGATCGGCATTTAAAAAACCTAATCCCTGTAAGATTTCTTCCGTGCGATGATGAATGGAATAACCATCGAGCACATCTATTTCGTGTAACAGTTCGGCATATTGATGTCCGAGTTCATCAGTCGGCGTTTTCTCCAGTTCCTTTCCAAGCGCTTCGATTTGTTTTTCAAGTTCCAGCACTTTTTCAAAAGCGCCCATGGCTACCTGTAAGATAGAATCTTCGGTGTCGAAACTCAAGAGGTCCTGATGCAAAAATCCAATGGTTGTCTCACGGCCTTTCTCTACAGTCCCTTTACTCAACTGGTATTGGCCAGTCAATATTTTTAAGATGGTCGATTTACCGGTGCCGTTATAACCGATCAGGCCGATCCTTTCATTGGGTTGTATATGCCAGGTGGCATCCTCAAAAATTGTTCTTGCGCCAAATTCAAATGTGGCATTCTGTAATCCTAAGAGCATAAAATATCCTGTGTACGATGTTTAATTGACTTTTCGCGGCAAAAGTAACTCAATTGCCCAACTATTTATCTATATAACCGTTATAATGTAGCTTTGCAGGCAAAAAAATATGGTTATGAAAAAACAAACGATGATGATCATCCTCCTGGTATTGCTCGCGGTCTTTGCATTGTACTGGTTCAAATTCCGGAACAAGGGCAACGGTGAAGGTGACGGAGGAGTAAAGCAGCAGGCACTTACATTGAAAAAGCATTCAGAAAAATTCAACAATAGTGTGACAGCCGCAATGGATGCTTATTTTGAGGCAAAAGATGATTTTGTAGAAGCGGATACAACGAAAGCAAAAACAAGCATCCGGAAATTCATCATTTTGATGGATAGCATTCCGGTGGACGAACTGAAAAAAGATACCGCGGGTATTTATGAAACCGCAGTTTCAAATGCAGACAATGTGAAGATGAATGCGGAATCATTATTAAAACAAACCAGCATCAAAGAAATGCGGATGGATTTCCGTGGAATTTCTGACGCACTGTTTCCATCTTTTTTTAAAGCGATCAATTACGAAGGCAGAAAAATTTATCTTCAGAATTGCCCTATGGCATTTGGTGATAACAATGACGCGAACTGGATCAGCAGCACTTATGAAATCTTCAATCCATACCTGGGAAAACATGATTCACTGTATAAAGCAGCGATGGTAGGTTGCGGTTCTGTAAAGGACAGCATTTTCGTTAAATAATTGTCTGGGACACAATCTGACCTTTATACCAGAAGACAACTTTTTATTTTGTCAGATCAAAATATAATGTTCAATAATCAATGTTTAATATTCAATTAACGGTTTTCACAATTTAAAATAGTGCTCAACCTGAACATTGGGCATTGATGGTTGAATATTGAACATTTTTTATTAAGACATTGAAAAAAAACAGACAAGAAACTGTCAGGCAGTTTTACAACAAATCACAAGAATGAAAAAAGTTTTCTTTTTATTATTATCCTGCATTTCATTCTGTTGTTACGCACAAAACAAATTTACTTTAAGTGGTTATGCAAAAGATTCATTGAGCGGTGAAACGCTCATCGGTGCTACGATTACCGTAAAGGGCCAATCAAAAGGTATCAGTACCAACAACTATGGTTTTTTTTCTATAACATTACCGCAGGGAAAATACCAGATGGTCTGTTCTTATGTTGGTTATCTGCCATTGATTAAAGAAATAGATCTCAGCAACAATCTTCCTTTTAATTTTGAATTGCTGCCAAGGCGAACCACTTCTGAAGAGGTCGTGGTGAGTTCAACAAAACGTGATAACAATATTAAAGCAGCGCAGATGGGCAAATTGAGCCTGTCGGTTGAGCAGATTAAATCGGTGCCTGCTTTTTTGGGAGAAGTCGATCTGCTGAAAACAATTCAGTTATTACCCGGCGTGCGCAATGCGGGAGAGGGGAGTGCGGGTATTTATGTCCGCGGTGGCGGCCCCGACCAAAATCTTATTTTACTGGATGATGCAGTTGTTTATAATACCGGACATCTCTTCGGTTTCTTTTCTATTTTCAATGCAGATGCAATAAAAAATGTTTCGTTGATCAAAGGAGGAATGCCTGCCCAATACGGTGGGAGATTGAGCAGTGTGCTGGATGTTTCTATGAAAGAAGGCAATGATAAACAAATGCAGGTAGAAGGCGGCATCGGCCTGATCGCTTCGCGTTTTTCTATTCAGGGACCATTGAAAAAAAATAAAGCTTCGTTTATTGTTTCTGGAAGAAGAACTTATATTGATGCACTCACCAAGCCCTTTGTAAAAAAGACGAGCCAGTTTTATGGCAGCGGATATTATTTTTACGATCTCAATCTGAAAATGAATTATAAATTTTCTGAAAAGGACCATATTTATTTAAGTGGATATTTTGGAAGAGATGTGTTTGATTTTTCCAATGGACGGCAATCATTAAAAGTAAATATTCCCTGGGGAAATGCAACAGGTACTTTCAGATGGAATCATGTTTTTAATAAGCGGCTTTTCGGAAATACCACTGCTGTTTATAATGATTATAATTTTTCTTTCAAAGCCATACAAAATAATTTCACCATCAAGCTTGCATCAGGAATAAGAGATGTAAGCCTGAAACAGGATTTTGATCTGTATCCATTTACAGGGCATAAAGTAAAATTTGGCGCGATCTATACTTATCATCGTTTTACGCCATCTGTTGTAAGTGGCTCCCAGGATTCTATTGTCTTTAAACCAGATAATGCACAGGTAAAATTTGCGCGTGAAGCAGCCGTATATCTGCAGGATGACTGGGAGATCAATGACAGGCTGAAGATCAATGCCGGCCTTCGTTACAGCATGTTCCAACAGGTTGGCTCGTACAAAATATATTCAACCGATGTAAACGGCAACCGGTTGGACAGTACTGTTTTCGGCAAAGGAGAACCGGTAAAAACTTATGGTGGATTTGAACCGAGGTTCACTGCACGTTATGCATTGAATGATGAAACTTCCATCAAAGCATCGGTGACAAGAAACCTGCAGTATATCCATTTGGTAAGTAATGCGGGAACAACTTTGCCTACCGATCTCTGGGTGCCGAGTACTTACAAAGTAAAACCGCAACTCAGCTGGCTGTATGCAGCGGGACTGTTTAAGAATTTTAAAAACAATATGTATGAAACTTCTGTAGAAGTATATTATAAAACCATGCAGAACCAGATCGAATACCAGGAAGGTTATACACCCAATACACTGGACGACACCGAAAATTCTTTCACATTCGGTCAAGGCTGGAGTTATGGATCGGAATGGTTCATCAATAAAACAAAAGGAAGACTGACGGGCTGGATCGGATATACCTTAAGCTGGACCTGGCGCAAATTTCCTGCATTGAATTTCGGCGAAAAATATCCGGCTAAATACGACCGCAGAAATGATATGAGCATCGTAGCTGTTTATGAACTGAATAAAAAATGGAAACTTTCTGCAGACTTTGTTTTTGGTACAGGCAATGCCGCTACACTGCCACAAAGGTTTTACATCATCGGGGGCGTACTAACACAGGAGTACAGCCGCATTAACCAGTACCGGTTGCCTTCCTATCACCGTCTTGATCTTTCCGCCACACTAACGCCAAAGAAGAGCCTTAACCGTAAATGGAAAACAGAGTGGGTGTTCAGCATTTACAATGCTTACAGCCGCCAGAATCCTTACTTCATTTATTTTGACCAGAGCGGCAATCCTTATGACGGGTCATTGAAGATACAGGCCAAGCAGGTTTCATTGTTTCCGATTATTCCGGCATTGACTTGGAATTTTAAGTTTTAGGTTATACGTTATACGCTATACGGTATACGTTTTACGGTATAGGTACGAGCGCAACTTACACAACGGGAAACCGGGCTCAAACAATTCTTTATTGGCACTTCAGTTTACTATCTTGATTTTGTAGCAAAATTCAGTAAAGGAATATCTACCAACAGAGCAAGACTATATCTCACATAAGTTTTATTTCCATTATCCTGACTTGCAAGCGTTGCATTGTTATGATCAATTTTCCGTAGGTTCGGACCGATCTGCGTTCCAAAATTTACAGACAACGGCGATTTCGGAATTCCAATTGATAAAAAAGCGCCCGGCGAAAAAATATTTTTTAATTGTATCGTAGGAACCTGGGCTGTTGTATCATCTTTAAAACGGTAAGCAGCAATTGCACCGAGATCAACAATTGAAAGAAATAAAGATGTTGACCACCCAAGTTTATTTTCTTTCCATCCTTTATCACCAGTGCTGATGAAAAATATTGAATGACCGCGACTGATGCTCACACCGATGGGAGCAGCAACACCATAAGTATTAAAAACATGATCGTCTTTAATACCTTTTATTGTTTCATGTCCCATAAATAATCCGGCATAGGCATTCAGCGCAACATTGAACGGAGTTTCTCTTTTTATTCTCGATGATCCGGTTGGCAAAGCCACGGCTTCTATTGCTTTTTCAACATCATCACTATTCTGCGCCTGTGAAACCGACGCCATAAAAGAACCGTATTTCAAAAGGAACTTTTTAAATTTATCATTGGCAACTCCATTGTCTTTAAAAACAAAACTATAAAGTTGGTAGGTATTGATTAATGCTGCACTATAATTTTTTTGATTTATATCCAGTGCAATATTGCCACCTGTTCTTGCGGCAGCTAAGTAAGAAGCAAACACTGGCCCGGGCATGATGGAACTTAAACCAGGAAATTTATTTATTTGTGAAGCATATTCGAATAAGTTTATTGATGCAGTATATACCGTATAATAATCACTGAAATTTATCTTCTCTTTTTCTTTTCCTGAAATATTGCTGATGCTCTGGGTAAGAAAACTGATCTGTTTAATAAGTCCCCTGATATAATTGCTGATATCTTTTACCTGGTTACCCGGCAGAATTAAATTTGAAAGCAATGTCTGCAGGTTGACTCCTCCTCCGGCACTGAAACTTATTGAAGCCCCGGCTTTTTGATAAACGAGGCCCAGATAAAGTTGTATCGTAACCGGATCTGCAAGTAAAATATTAACCGAATCTGAATTGATCCAGTAATGTGCAGTGCCTCTTGAACGAAGTGATTCTGAAAATAATTGTAATGTCTGAACAGCAGCTTTTATATTAACGTTGGTGCTATTGAACCCGTCAAGGTCTTTCGGATCAAAGTTCGCCAATATGCTGCCAGGTTGTTCTTTATTCAACAATCCGTTTGTGATATGTAATATTCCAAGGCAGGCAGATTTCAATTCGGGATGCAGGATAAAATAATTGCCAGGCCCATTATAACCCGGCGCACTGATTACATTACGCAGGTTTAGTGAAAGTCCATCCAGATCACTTACAAATGATTCCCTTAAAGCATTGATATAAGCTTCATAATTATAAATCTGGTCGCCGATAGCATCGAGTGTTGCTGAAGTTTGCGGAAATAATGTGATGGCATCTTCATATCCCGGCTTATGAATAAAGTCTTTGAATTTTTCAAAAAAACTAATGCTGAGTTCCTGTTTGGTTCTCTTGACTAAAAATTTCGCCAGCCCATCTGCAATATTTGTTACATCCAGATTGCCCACAGAACCCAGAGCGCTACTGAAAGAGGAGAGATCCAGACCCATTTGCCCTGCATCTATAAATATTCCGTTTAAAAGTGGATTGGCATCCAGTAGCGCCTGATTTATATTGGTTACAGAAATACCAGGATAATAGGGGGCCAGTATTTCTTTTATTTCATTGCGCAATAAAATTTTATTTCCTGCACCGGTATTGATCTTTGTTTTTAAAATTATTGCATCAACAGCAGGAGCCTGGGCTGACACGATAACAGAAGCAAAGAACAGGATGCATAAGCAGCATAAGTTTTTTTTCATAACAGTTAGTTTAGATTGCCTTAAAAATTTTTACAGGATTAATTATTTTTCTTACGGGGTCATTCATTAAAGGATCTGCTGTAGCCAGAATTATGTTTTTCAGCGTTAGTGCATTCCAGCGGCCGTTTTTCTTTTTTAGATATCCTGCAGCCAAAACGGCGATTGCTGCTGCAATCGGCGTAGACATGCTTGTACCTGAATCAAGATCTGCAATGGATGTCAATTGATATGACCTTATATTTTCGCCCGGCGCATGAATTACGGTATAATCGTTTAAGAGATTGAAAATTGCCAGTTGATTTTTATTATCTGTTGCTCCTACAGAAATTATTTTGTCAATTGCCGGCCTTTTTAAAATATTTGAGCTGCCCGAAAATGCGGCCGGATATAAAATGCCGGATGCGGGTATTGGTTCGTAATTATTTCCACAACAGGCAAAGATCAGAACTTCTTTATTTGTAAGGATAGCAGTGATGTCATCATAAAATTTAGCTAACATCTGTTGATCTGTAGTAAATTTTCCAAAGCTGATTGAAATAATTTCTGCTCCGTTGCTGACTGCCCACCTGATTCCTTCAACCATGCTGGTAAAATCATTGATTTCTCCAACGTTGCTGATCTTGCCGATCAGTAATTTACATTTCGTAGCAATCCCGATTGTATAGTTACCATTGTTGTGAGCACCGACTAATGATGCACAACGGGTGCCATGGCCCAGTATATCCTGAGTTGAATCTGCATACAAAATAAATTTTTCAGACGCCAGCACCGGCATGATATCTAAATTATTTTTATCACAGCCGGAATCTAAAACAGCTACAGTTACATTTTCGCCAAATGCTTCAAAATCATTCCAGATAACAGGAATCTTCAATGTATCTGAAAACCACGCCTGTGTTTCCTTTGCAGCTACTGTTGTTTTAAAAAAAGTTGTACTGGTTTTATTTTCAAGATCAATACTCACTGTTATTCCACCACCCCAATAATAAAAACCATCTTCCGCTTTATACCAGCTGGAAATTTTATCAATCGCTTTTCCCTGAACGATCTCTGCCACTTCAATCACAGATCCTTCCGGTAAAAAGCCCGCATCCTTTATTTCGTTCGTTGGTTGCGTCCGTTTGTATAATGGAAATTTAAGTATTGCTTTCATAGATCAACCTCTTATGGTTTTGCCGTCTGCTGTCTTTGTACTCACGGTTGTTCCGGTATTATCTGCAGTGCTATTCGGCGGAGGTTTTGGCCCTGTTCCCCTGATCTGTACAAATTTATTCAGCAGGTCAAACCAGAACGGTGCTCCGAGTGATATTGCCAAAGCTGTCAATAACCAGCCCACAAAGGTTGTCGTTCCTCCGGTCTGGTTTGGACTGTATTTGAAATTATGATTGTCCATTTCAGTTTTTATATATTCATATCGTTCTTTCAGCAATTGTTTCTGTTGTATAAGGGCCTGCGATGTTTTTGTTGTACCCGTCAATAAACTATCTGAAAATGTTTTTCTTTTTAAAAGATCTTCTTTTTTAATCGCATCTTTTTTGTCAGCAGAATCTTTAATCTGATTATCCAGTTTTGCAATGATTGTTTTCAAACTGTCTCCCATAGCCGAAAGGTTTGCTATCCGTCTTATAGTCAAAGATCCTGCAGCTGTATCTTCTTTGTACATATCAACACTGTCTATCCACGGTTTTCCCAAACCAAGTATATTATTTGTTTTATCTGCATCATCAGCCACCATCTGGTAGGTTTTTTTTAAGAGGCTGTCATTCACAGAATCAGTCTGTTTAATTAGTGCGCCATATTTATCCCTGTCCTGTATCGCCATTTGCACCAGATCTTTTCTTGCATCTTTATTGGTAACCAGAATCCGGTAAATGGCAATCGTATCCACATTAAAAAGATAAGCAACCCATAAACCTGTAATGAGTAAAATAACCTGTACCTGTTTTTTATACCAGCCTGATACACGGTTCTGCATTTCATCAAACCAGTTCTCCAGTTTTTCTTTAAAGGCAAAAGAATCCTGCCGGGCATCATAAAAAAGCGCTTTCATCTGTTGGAGTGTTCCTTTTTTTATCTGCAACGTATTATCTGCAAGTGCCTGCCTGATCAGTTCGGATTCATTTTCCGTTCTGCCATCATAAGTTTTGCCCCGCAATAATTGTATGATCGTTTGAGAAAAAGTTTCTGAATGCAGGTAAGCCGGTTTACTGGATGTATTATCCTCACCAAGATGTCTTACGGAGGGATGCGCATAAAATTTTTTGATCAGCTTTTCATTGTCCCATTTCGGATTAAAAAAACGGGTAACCGCAACAGCAATGTCGTAGAAAAAAGCCAGGATCGTCAGCCTTTTCCAGAATGCAGTCCAGGCAGAAGGATTAGCGACGTGGCCATCATCTTCCAGCATTTTTCTTAAAGATTTCTGCAGCATCCTTGCCCTGAGATTAAAGGCCCTGGAAATAAATTCCTGGAGAATGGTGGCAAGCAGACTATACAACAGATAAATGAATACCAGTCCGATCACTACATCAAGAGCAACATTGTTAAACATGATTGTAAGGTTTGATGCTGACTTTAATTTTGGTGACGTTTATTTTAAATATTCACCAACTGAATCTGAACTTCATAAAAATGAAAGAAAAAATCTTTCTGATCAAAAGGAAAAACGCTGTATCTGTTACAGGAAAAACATGGTCTTCAACAAGTACGCTTAATTAAAACAAATACAAAGGAATTTTAAAAGAGGAGGTTCTTATACAGGATGTCAGCAACTTAAGTTGTACTAAAGTATATATTATATTTCTAAATGCAAATATATTTTTCCGCAATACTCAAACGCAGCATTTCAATAAATTACAGACGCGTGATATTGCTGATCACAATCTTCTCATCAAAATTTTCTCCTGTCGCTTTCTGCGCCTGAATTTTCCGGACGATATCCATTCCGTTTATTACTTTTCCAAAAGCTGCATAACCCATTTTATCAGCAACAGAATTACGGCCGCTGTCGAATTGCGTCTGATCACCGATGCAGATAAAAAATTCTGTCCTGGTGGTTCCGACATCAGTTCTCGCCATCGACAAAATACCACTCGTATGTGATAGACCACTTTGTGCCGTTGATTCATGTTTGATGCCATGCAATGTGTTCAGCAATGTATTATTACTTTGCCAGATGCCGCCCTGGATCATACCAGTATTGTATTCAGCAGAAAGGTCCTCACGTTTAAGCACACGGTAAAAAGTACTTTGTTTGTAAAAACCTGAATCGATATAAGATAAAAATGCCGCCACCGTTACAGGTGCTTTATCAGGATATAATTCTGCTTCAATATCACCATAAGATGTTTCGATCAAAACATGCGGGACCGGATATTTTTTATGCGAACACGAAAACAACACAGTCAAAAGGATGAAGAGCATTATTTTTTGCATCATCCAAATTAATGAATAATGGATAATTGATAATGGATAATTTTTTAAAATCGGATCTGCTTTTGGTTCATTTGTACATCAGGATTTTTTTGGCTTAACACTTTCTTCTTTTATCAAGTGCTGTGGGAAGGCTCATCTTGTGTTGATTCCAATCACGCGGATCAATCCACTAATCCCTGAATCGGACGAATCCCAATTCAGACAATACTAACACGATCAGTATCCAGGCAGGATGAGCCTTCCCACAAAACATGAAAGTTGAAAAAGCATATAAGCCAAACTGTATTTGTATTCATCAGCAAATTACCAAATCATCACATCATCAAATCTGTATTTTGTATTACATTCGTTTTACAACAACAACCTGCCATGAAATCATTTCTGATCATCGTAATCATTATCATGTCCATCTTTAATAGTAAAGCGCAGCATAAAAAAGATCCTTTTGCTCCATACAACGGCAATGATCTGGGCTTAACCTACACTGCAAAAAAATCAGTCTTTAAGATATGGGCTCCCACAGCAACTGCAGCCGAATTAAAAATTTATGACGAACCATTGGAAGGAGCGGCAGTACAAACGATCGGGATGAAAAAGGCTGAAAATGGCTGCTGGACCAGCTCATTGCTAAACGATCAGAAAGGAAAATATTATACATTCCGTATCAGACACGATGGACAATGGCTCAATGAAGTGCCCGACCCTTATGCAAAAGCAGTAGGTACCAATGGTAAAAGAGCTATGATCATCGATCTTAAAAATACCAACCCGGCCGGTTGGGAAAAAGATAAAGCCCCGCAATTAAAAAATGCTACCGACGCTGTTATTTATGAACTGCACGTCCGCGATGCAAGTATCGATAACAGTTCGGGCATTGTACACAAAGGAAAATTTACCGGGCTTACGGAAACAGGAACGAAAAATAGTGCAGGTCTCGCCACGGGACTGGATCATTTAAAAGAACTGGGCGTAACACATATTCACCTGCTGCCTTTTTTTGATTACAATTCCGTTGATGAAACTGATCTGGTGAAACCTCAATACAACTGGGGTTATGATCCTGTAAATTACAACACACCCGAAGGCTCCTATGCCAGCGATGCAAAAGATGGCAGCGTGCGCATTAAAGAATTAAAACAACTTGTAAATGCTTTTCATAAAAAAGGATTGAGCGTTGTAATGGATGTGGTGTACAATCATACCGGACTTACGGAGCAATCAAATTTCAATCAACTGGTTCCCGGTTATTATTACCGGCATACTGCTGATGGAAAATTAAGTAATGCAACTTCCTGCGGCAATGAAACAGCAAGTGATGCACCGATGATGCGCAAGTTCATGCTCGAATCAGTTTTGTACTGGGCCAGAGAATATCATATCGACGGTTTTCGTTTCGACCTGATGGGCGTGCATGATATTGAAACGATGAACCTCATTTCAAAAAAACTGCATGAAATAAATCCGGGTATATTAATTTATGGTGAAGGCTGGACAGCAGGCCAGTCAACACTTCCAGACAGCCTCCGGGCTTTAAAAATAAATGTTTCAAAATTAAAAGGCGTTGCGGTATTCAGTGATGATATCCGCGACGGCATTAAAGGAAGTGTATTTGATGCTGCGTCTACAGGCTTTGCCAGCGCTGCACCAGGAACAGAAGAAAGTATCAGGTTTGGTATCGTTGCTTCCTGTCAGCACCCGCAGGTTGATTATAAAAAAGTGAACTATTCAAAAGCACCCTACGCTTTATCACCGGCAAATACGATCACTTATGTAGAATGTCATGATAACAATACTTTGTGGGATAAACTTTTGATCAGCGTTCCCAATGCAACGGATGCAACGCGTAAAGAAATGCACAAGCTTGCATTATCGATCGTGCTGACCTCGCAGGGCATTTCTTTTTTACACGCCGGAACAGAATTTCTGCGCAGTAAAAAAGGCGTTGAAAATTCGTATAAATCACCCGATGATATTAATGGGATCGACTGGAATTTGAAAACAGTAAATGAAGATGTATTTATTTATGTGCAGCAACTGATAAAGATGCGCAGGTTACATCCGGCGTTCCGCATGACAACTGATGCCCAGCTGCAAAAAAATCTTCATTTTTTTGAAACTTCAGCCGGACTGGTCGGGTATGAATTAAATGCTGCTGCAGTAAAAGACAGCTGGAAAAAAATACAGGTCTGGTTCAATGGCAGTAATGAAGCCAAATCGATAACTTCTCCGGGTTCAGGCTGGACAAGCATTGTAGTCAACAACCAGTTTGTAAATAAAAATATTGGAACGGCTGCATTGGAACTGGCGCCACACAGTTGTATGATCCTCCGCAGATAATTTTTGTCTGTTGAAGTTGTCCGTTTATTTTTTTGGCTTAGAAAATTTTCCATAATTGCAGTTACGTGGGAAGGCTCATCAGGTGTTGATTTAAATCATGCAGTTGCATCCGGAAATCTGATGAATAAAAATTCGGGCAATGAGAACATGATAAAAATCCAGACAGGATGAGCCTTCCCACAAAATATTATTGGAAGGGTAAAACATCTAAGCCATCAACCACGAGCCTCAAAGTAAAGAAGTGTTACAAGAAAATTAATGCAACTTAGCGTCTCCGCAGTTTTGCGGTTCTGATCCGGATTTTATTTCAAAAATAATATCGAGCTGAACAGCAGCACCGAAAGGCAATTGTGCAACACCGGTAGCCGTTCTTGCATGCGCCCCGTTTTTTCCGAAGAGCTCAATCAACAGATCGGATGCGCCATCGAGTACTGACGGCTGCCCGGTAAATTCAGGCGGGGAGTGGATAAAGCCGGTTAATTTAATAACACCGGTTATTTGATCCAGGTCGGAGATATCCTGTTTTACAATGGATAAAATTGCGAGCACTGTATCCCGCGCAGCCTCCTTTGCCGCTGCTTCTGAAACATCTGTTCCCACAGCTCCTTTGAGTTCGCTTACCCGGCCGGATGCAAAAAGCATTGTGCCTGATTTTTTACTGCCAAGGTAATTACCCACGGGAGGTTTTGCTGCTGATAAATTCAGTCCGAGTGCCAGTAATTTTTTTTCAACAATGCTCATGCGTTCTGTTTATATGAAGCTAAGGAATTTGTTGGTACGGCATCTGCAAAAACTTAAGTAAAAAACTGTAGCAAATAAATTGACTGAATATTTTATTAGATGATGGGATAAAAAAAAAGCAACCTTTTTCAAGGATGCCTTTTCTTTTAAGAGTACGGATCAAAACTATCTTACGAAAGACTGGTAGATATCTACATAACCACCGGGGTAGTATGGAGAGGTTCCTCTTCCGATTACATTAAAGTTTGTTTCAGTGAGCAACTGGTTATACCATTTGCCTGTTGTATTAACACCGGTAAGGTTTGCAGAAAGTGATGCATACACCGAATCGGTACCAGAAAATGTATAAGTTCCCATGTCTGAAGTGGGAGAGTTAAAACGGTATTCAACATTTCCGCCTGAAAAAGTTGCAAAGTTTTCAGGTTTGGGATCCTGTTTTACAATACTGTCTTTCACCAAAACGGAACCCTGGTAAAATTTAAGCTGGATCCTGTTAATGCTCCATTTCGCCTGGATCAACTCTTCTTTAGGCCTGTCAACAGCTTT
Source organism: Ferruginibacter sp. (assembly GCA_040003235.1). Classification (GTDB taxonomy): domain Bacteria; phylum Bacteroidota; class Bacteroidia; order Chitinophagales; family Chitinophagaceae; genus Ferruginibacter. The sequence goes on from JBDUCW010000024.1 coordinate 33,550, forward strand.
ATCGGTTTTTTTACAGCTGAAAAATCCAATGAGTAATATGCAGCAGCCTAACTGCATTGTTTTGTAAAAATGCTTTTTCATGCGATATCAGTTTATTTACAAACGAATGATCGCAAACTTTATTGTGCTTTGGGCTTATGAACAAATTTGATAGTGCCACTTTTTTGTAAGTCACTGGTAATACGTACTTCATACCGGTTATTACCATCAGTCACCACCATCAATGCGGTATTTGGCGGAATCTCACCAAGATTTTCTGCATACATCACCAGTTCATTGATATCCCGGCTCTCATCCGCAGAAAGCGTAAGGGTAAGTGCTTTATCGGATAATCTTTTGTGGCTCAGCAAAACCTTGCCATTATAAATTACCGAAACAGAATCGCCATCAATGTCGCCATTATCATAAAGGTCAACTTTAAAAGTTTCATTTTCGAGTTCGATGGTTTTGATGAGGGTATTATTTCTTTTCTCGAGTGCATTTTCCGGAATGACTTCTTTCGGGCTTTTGATTACCGGAACGGGCACATCCAATTTTTCGGGCAGGTTATTTTTTGCTACAGGCGGCTGCGTTACAACCGGCTGTTTTGTCACAGGTGCTGTTACAACCGGTTTTTGAACCCTGTTCCGGTCGTGCAGGTCTGGCAATTTATTATTCTTTGGAGGACTTGTTCTTGCAATTGAATTATTGTATTTGGGAAGGATATTGCTTAATACTCTTTTTGTAAGAACAGTGGTGCCAAATCCACAATCACCTTCTTGGTTGGGAGCCGGGATCCAGCTGCCTTCCAGTTTTTGTTCATTGCCGTCTTTAAAAAGAGTAAGCTTATGTATCTGGAAACAGTTGTGTATGTTATCAGGTACATTTGTTTTGGTGCGTTCCATTTCCCTGAACTCCAGATATTTGCTTCTGGGTTCATAAAATCCCTGCAGTCTGCAGATGGTATAATATCTTTTATCGCCTTCTGAAAAGTAAGTATAAGAATATCCGGTTACCGATTTGCCTTTAACTTCCAGTTCCACTACGTATTCGCAGCGGTCTCCGCCCCAACTCATGAAAGTAGTACTGTTGTCCGTGAATTCGCCCTTCCATTGTCCGGTAAAATTCTGGGCGCCTGAATTCAATGCAGCAATAAGTAATAAGAATAATGGGAATAATTTTTTCATCGTTGCTTTTTACTTTTTTGTAATAATCATTTGTGGATGATCCATGGTGCTGATGTAATCTTTTTTTATTCTGGCGTTTCTGGATTCAGGATAAAAGAAAATACGGTTCTATCAGGGATATTCAATTCTTAAACTATCAACGCAAAGATATTTTAGATAAGTTTTTCCTTCGCTAATAGTTCGTTAAATTTGCAGCAGTCCACCGGTAGAGGCGGGCCAATAAAGATATGATAAAGATAACATTACCCGATGGGGCTGTAAGAGAATATGCTGAAGGAACTTCTGCCCTCGACGTAGCAAAATCCATCAGCGAAGGATTAGCAAGAAAAGTGCTGGCTGCCAGTATTAATGGACAGGTATGGGATGCAACGCGGCCCATCAATGAAGATGCATCATTGAAATTACTGACATGGGATGATACCGATGGCAAGTCAACCTTCTGGCATTCTTCTGCACATTTAATGGCGGAAGCGGTGGAGAGTATGTACCCCGGCGTAAAGTTCTGGGTAGGTCCTGCAATTGAAAAAGGTTTTTATTACGATATGGACCTGGGTGATAAAAAAATGAGTGACGAAGACCTGATCGTGCTGGAGAAAAAAATGAATGAGCTTTCAAAAAAGAACAATGCTTATCAGCGTCAACCTATCAGCAAAGCAGATGCTTTAAAATACTTTACTGATAAAGGAGATGAATACAAACTTGATCTGTTGAGTAACCTCACCGATGGTGAAATTACTTTTTATACCCAAGGTGATTTTACCGATCTCTGTCGTGGACCACATATTCCCAACACAGGTTTTATTAAAGCAATTAAACTTACAAGCATTGCTGGTGCTTACTGGAAAGGCGATGAAAAAAATAAACAGCTCACACGTATTTATGGTGTTACGTTTCCTTCGCAGAAAGAACTGGATGAGTACCTGCTGATGCTGGAAGAAGCAAAAAAACGTGATCACCGCAAACTGGGAAAAGAACTGGGTATTTATACAACTGATGATAATATTGGAGCCGGACTGATCCTGTGGATGCCCAACGGAACCATCATCATTGAGGAATTAGAAAAACTTGCAAAGGATACTGAAAAAGCTGCAGGATATAAACGTGTAGTGACACCTCATCTTGCGAAAGAAAGTCTGTACATCACGAGTGGGCATTTACCATATTATGCCGATAGTATGTTTCCGCCGATGATCATGGACAATGAGAAGTATTATCTGAAGTCGATGAACTGTCCGCACCATCATAAAATATTTGATGCGGAGCCAAAGAGTTACCGGGACATGCCGTACCGTATTGCTGAGTATGGAACCTGCTACCGTTACGAACAGAGTGGCGAATTATTCGGACTGATGCGGGTGCGTTGCCTGCACATGAACGACGCACATATTTACTGTAGCAAAGAACAGTTTGCTGAAGAGTTCCGTGCAGTGAATGATATGTACCTGAAGTATTTTAAAATTTTCGGGATCGAAAAATATGTGATGCGCCTGAGTCTTCATGACCCTGCAAAACTTGGTGAAAAGTATGTAAATGAACCTGAACTTTGGCTGGAAACAGAAGAGCTGGTTAGAAATGTATTGATTGAAAACAAAGTTCCTTTCGTGGAAGCCAAAGGCGAAGGCGCATTTTACGGCCCGAAGATCGACGTACAGATCTGGAGTGCGATCGGCAGAGAATTTACGCTCGCTACCAACCAGGTAGATTTCGCGCAGCCGCGGAGCTTTAAATTATCATTTACCAATAAAGCAAATGAACCGGAAATTCCGTTGATTATTCACCGGGCGCCATTGGGTACGCACGAACGTTTCATTGGATTTCTGCTGGAGCATTATGCCGGGAAATTCCCCGCATGGCTGGCACCGCTCCAGGTAAAAGTTTTACCCATCAGTGATAAGTTCATGGATTATGCAAATACTGTCTTAAATTCACTGAAAAAAGCAGATATTCGTGCAGAGATTGATGAGCGCAACGAAAAGATCGGTAAAAAGATCCGTGATACTGAAATGATGAAAGTACCGTATATGCTGGTAATCGGGGAGAAGGAAGTGAATGAAGGAAAAGTTGCCGTGCGCAGACAAGGTAAAGGTGATGCAGGAACGAAGTTGGTAGATGAATTTATTGCGGGCCTGGTTGAAGAAATTAATGAAAGAAGAGAGTTATAAGTTGTACGTATTACGTTATAAGTAAATACAATTAAGTTTGAAAACTATTTTCGATAGTGGAAGTATTTTACAAATTTGAAACAACTTAAAACATATTAAGTAAAACGTAAAACATCCGGCTATTTTAAAAATAAAAAAAGAAAAGCGCCACTTGTTTACAACAGCCGGTTGTGAACGCTGGCAAAAAAACTATGGCATTCCCACCACGGCCCCCAAGGGGCAATTTTAACCCCCGTTTCAGAAAAGAACAGCAGCAGGAACACCGTACCAATCACATGATCCGCGTACCGGAAGTTCGTCTTGTCGGCGATAATATTGAAGTGGGCGTTTATCCAATTGCACAGGCATTGAAAATGGCGCAGGAGCAGGAACTCGATCTTGTTGAGATATCTCCTGCAGCAGTTCCGCCCGTTTGTAAGATCATTGACTACAATAAATTTTTGTACGATAAGAAGAAGAAAGAAAAAGAGATGAAAGCCAAAAGCAAAACGAGCGAAGTAAAAGAAGTTCGTTTTACGCCTGGCACAGATGATCATGATTTTGATTTTAAAAGCCGCCATGCGGAAGGCTTTTTAAAAGATGGCAATAAAGTAAAAGCCTATGTACAATTTAAAGGACGTGCAATTATGTTTAAGGAAAGAGGCGAATTACTGTTATTGAAATTTGCAGAGCGCCTTGCAGAATTCGGTCAGCCCGAAGCATTGCCTAAACTGGAAGGTAAACGTATGATGATCATGTTCACACCCAAGACACAGAAAGCGAAGAAGAAAGATAAGGATGCGGAGGACAATTGATCCGTAAAAAAGATTGAAGGGCTTCCGGTTTTCCGGAAGCCTTTTTTTATGGGTTGATAATTGATAATGGATAATTGATAATGCTTCAATGCGATGATTCTTTTTAAATAATTGCAAAAGCCTTCGGGTTGAAGACATTTCCAAATCATCAAATCACCAAATCACCAAATCACCAAATCATCAAATCATCAAATCACCAAATCAAACCTGATCACTGATGAAACCGGGTTTTTTCATTTATGTTTCTTTAGCGGTTGATCTGCTCATTGCAGTCTCAAAATTCATTGCTGCAGCATTCACCGGCAGTGCGTCTATGCTTTCAGAAGGTGTACATTCTGTAATAGATGCTGTCAGTCAGCTATTGCTGCTCTGGGGAATCAAGACTAGTAAAAAGAAACCTGATGAAAAACGCCCGTTTGGTTATGGCAAAGAATTGTATTTCTGGTCATTCATGGTGTCGCTGATTTTATTCGTTGTGGGTGGCTGCATTTCTTTTTATGAAGGGATTAACCGGATTAAAAATCCGGGCTTTGATGGTAACCCTGTCTGGAATTATGCCGTGCTGGCGATCGCTTTTATTTTTACATTGATCTCCATGGCTTCGGCACTAAAAACATTTAACAGGCAACGTGCGGAAGTACCCTTCTGGGAAGCATTGGTCAAAACAAAAGATCCTTCCACCATCATTGTTTTACTGGGCGATATCGGCGATATGCTCGGTCTTGCTATCGCATTCTGTGGTGTATTTTTCGGGCGTCTTTTCCACAATCCTTATTTTGATGGCATCGCATCTATCATTATCGGTATCATATTGCTCGGCATCTCAGGTTTTCTGCTTCGCGAATGCAAAAGCCTTTTAATGGGAGAAAGCATCAACAGAAAAACATTGCGCAGTATCACTAAATCGGCGGAAAATGACGAAGCGGTTATCCGGGTTAAAAAAAACTATTCAATGTACCTCGCGCCGGATGAACTGTTGCTTCATCTCGATATTGTTTTTAAAGCAGCGCTCAATACCAAAGACATTACAGATGCAAATGAAAGGATCATCGCCGGGATTCAGAAACAATTTCCCAGGATCAAACAGATCTTTATCGAGGCTGTTGCTCCATAACGGTAAGCAACAGCCGGTTTGGATAAATGAAATAATACACTGTTAAACCCACCTGTTCCGGTAAGCCATTTTAATCGCTTCCGCTTTTGATCTTACATGCAGCTTCTGGTATATATTGGCAATATGCGTACGCACGGTTGCAGAACTGATAAATAATTTTTCTGCGATCTCTCTGTGATCGAGTCCGTCAACCAGCAACAGCAATACTTCCTGCTCACGCGTACTGAGCGATCCATCCAGGGGTTGCTTTTCATCAATACCGCCTTTTAGTAATGCCAATGTTTTCCTGGCAATAGCCGGAGACATCGGTACGCCATTGTATTCAATCACATTGATAATTGCTTCCTTCAATGTAATACTGTCGTCATCTTTTAGCAGATAACCACTGGCACCTGCCCGTATTGCTTCAAATATTTTATCCGTATTATCAAAAACAGTAAGGATAATAAACTTTACTGAAGGATATTTTACAGAAGCGATACTGACGGTACGGATTCCATCCATTACCGGCATTTCAATATCAATGAGTACAATCTGTGGCAGTTCGGATGGAGCGCATTGTTCCAAATATTGTAACAGTGCTTCACCATTCGATGTCTCTGCAATGATTTTAATATCGCCCGCCGCCGATATTTTTTCTTTGATCATGTTCCTGATCAATGACTGGTCATCTGCAATGGCAAGTGTTATCATATTCATATTTGTTTATTGATGGCACGGTGAATATTCACGCAGGTACCATTCCCGTTACTATTTATGTCAAGTTCATATCCCGCAGCATTGGCACGGTATCTTATATTTGACAATCCGTTTCCTTCTATTATTTTATTTTGCGAATAACCTTTACCATCATCTTTAACAGTGATACTGAGTTTTTCCCCGCTTTTAACTGAGATGCTGATATTGCCAGCCATCGCATGCTTCACGGCATTCTGCAAAACTTCCTGAACGATCCGGAAAATGTGCAGGGCTTCCGCAGGTGACAGAATTATATTCTGCTGGATGTCTTCCTGGAAATGCAAACGGATTCCGGTATTATTGCGGTTGAATTTTTTTGCATAGGATTTTATACGGTCTGCAAAATCAATCACCGTCAGGCTTTCATTATTCAATACCCAGATGGTTCCCTGTAAAGAAGCAAGTATTCCTCTCGCATCCGAAAGAATATGATCGGCAATATCATCCAGCCTTGTATCAGTTGTCTGTTGCTTTAACTTCTCGCTGTTATTGATCAGCAAAGTAGAGTAGGCCCCGATATTATCATGCAGGTCGCGGGAAATTCTTTCTCTTTCTTCCTGCAGGGATTGCTGCAGCATTATTTGCTGCAGGCGCTTCTTGTCCCGGTAACCGTTATACAGATAAAGGATAAGAATTAAAATACCCATAATGCCGATGATCAGTAATCCCTTGAACCAGGCCGTTTTCCAGAATGGCGGTACAATGCTGATCAGCAAACGGTTTCGCTGCAATATGTTTTGATGCAGACTATTGGTAACGGCATATTCAAAAACATATTCACCGGGAGGCAACACATATCTTGCATATCCATTATTACCGGCCTGCACAATATGATCATCTACACCTTTCATCTGGTATTGATAAATATATACCTGCGGATCATACCAACCCAGAGCAGTAAAAGAAAAAGACAACGCATTTTCATTATATGGCAGCGTAATATGTTTGATCTGCCAGAATGCAGTATCTGTGTGCCAGTCTTCATCCATCACTTTTATATTTGTAAGTACTAACCCTGGCTTGTCTTCCGTATTTTTTATTTCATCCGGGAAGAAACTGTTTACGCCATTGATGCCACCAAAAAAAAGTTCGCCATCAGCAGCACGTGCAATACTGTTGGTATTAAATTCACTTCCCTGTAACCCATCCCATTCATACAGATTACTGATCATATTATTTTGCTGAAGACAACTGATACCTCTATTACTGCTGAACCAGATATTGTGCTTATTATCTTCTATGATGGCATACACACATTCATCTGCCATACCGTTAGCCTTATTATATGTTGCTGTAACCGAACCATCCTGTTCATTTATTTTGTATAAACCTTTCTCAGTTCCCAGCCACATATTACCGGAACTGTCCTCAAACAAATATTTACAGACCACATTTTCCGGAAGGAAAAATTTCTGGGAATGCTCAAAATGTGTTCCGCTGAAGAGGTAATAAACACCGGTGCCGGCCAGCCATAACCGTCCACTATGATCCAGTCTTGATGCTGTGAAAAAAGTATTCACTGTAATACTATCAGTAAGAGTAATATGATTGCCTGAATAATTTATTTTCAATATCGATGGATAAAAAAACAATAAGGCACTTGTATCAGTAAGTTTTTGAATGTAAGAATTATAAAGGACCGGATTAGTCTTCAGTTGTTCACGGATGCCTTCAATATTAAGTGGAATAAGTGACAGTAATCTGGAATCGAGAAGATAAGTGCTGTTGTTGCGGTTAGTTATTAACAGGTAAGTATGGTCAGAAAGTTTAAGTATATCGCTGGTTTGTTCTTCATGCTTCAACGCAAAATGTTTGATCAGCCTTTGCATGCTGTCATATAATGAAAAGCCATTGAACAATGAACCTGTGATGATGAGGTTGTTCTTTTTATCAGGATAAATACAGCGGTTGAAGTTACTTCCCGGCTCACCGGTACCGTAATACCGGATGGAAAGATTATTAAAATTGATCTTTTTTAAACCTTCTGCCATCGAGATCACCCACAGGTGACTGGCATGGTCCATCATGCAGCCGGAAATATAACCGGGATATACAAATGGCTCGTTCTGCTGATTCACCATCCGGTATGTCAATGCGCCACTTGATGCATTGAAAAGATAGAGTTGGTTGTTAACCGATAATACAAAAATGCTGTCTTTCACATGTGTCAGTGAGAGGTTGGCCAGCCTGCGCGAAGGAATGGGATATGGGCTGAGAAGCTTTATCTGCCTGCTGTTCATGTCTTCCTGAAAAATGCCGTCGAGTGTCAATAGCAGGATTTTATTGCTATATACAATATATTGAAAAACGTTTATCGGTTTGTTGAATACAACATTGCTTGTCTTTTTCTCCAGGTCAACTTCTACAAGTTCGCCATTGTTCATATTGAGAAAAACATTATTGCCTTGCGTCTGCACCTGCTGATAATAAATAAACTGCGGCAACCTGCCATCCGGAAAATGAAATTCTTTTTCTATTTTAAAACTATGACTGTTAACAGCAATACATTTTTTTTCTATAGAAGACCAGCACCAGATATGTTCACCGATCTCAATGAGTGGCGACACCGGTGCAATATTGTATTCAACATCTTTATTGTACTGATTGAGTAAACCTGTATCGTTCTGCAATACGGCAGTAAATTTATTGGTAACCGGATCATAAGCACTGATACCTTTATGATAACTTAACCAGATGCTGCCGTTATTCCGTTTAAAGAAATGCGGATGATCTGTTTCAGGAAGTCCCTGTTGTGGAAGAATATTTTCGAAAGCAGTACCATTGAAACGCTGCAGACCAGTTCCGGTACTTATCCAAAGAAAACCCATCCGGTCTTCCGTAATATCCACTACATGTCCCTGCAGCAATCCTTCATTCACTCCATATTGCCGGCTGCTGAATTTTTTTAATTGTTGTGCCTGTATACTCAAATCAAAAGCAGTTGCCGACAGCAACAGGAAAAGGTACCGGAATGGATGAATGAAATGCTGGTTCATATAAGCAATAGCAGTCCTTAAAAATAGTGAAATACAGTTGCACTGCGGATCATTTTCTAAATGAAATAAAAAATCATCCAAATGATGTATTGACCGGGTAAAGGCTGAAGCAGATATTTGTTTTAAATAAAACCATTTATCATGACAAAGAAATTATTATTTGTATTCAGCGCTGCAATGCTGTTGAGCCTTACATCTATGGCACAAGCCCCCAAAGGAGACCCATGGATATTCCAGGTATATAAAGAATTATACAACCGGCAGCCAACGGCCTGGGAATTAAATATTCATAACTATAATGATGGCAGCTGGAGTAATTACAATGATCTGAAAACCTATATTCAGAATTACCAGTCTGCACTGAGTACCAATGGACTCACAGTTAGTTTGCAACCAATGTCAAATAACCGCAGTGCGGCATTGTTTAACCAGGCCGGTAAAACCATTGCCGCAGATCTGATTACCAACGACGGCGGCAGTATCGTGGCGCAGGGGGGTGGAAATATTGTGGCACAGGGCGGCGGAAATATTGTAGCACAGGGAGGACTTAATATGAAAGAAGTTGCCGGCCTTGGCTTTGGACCTAAGTATACTTTACAGGCGGTGGGCACTAAAGTAATTCCGGTCTCAGGAAAAGTTGCTTTTATTATAAAAAAATAATCGTATCATAATCAGCAATACATCCTAAGAGCCCTGCTAATGGGCTCTTTTTATTTGCCGCAGAAATGGTTTTAATTATAATCAGTGGTTAAAGTGTGAAATGGGACAGACGAAATTTGTAATGAACTGTCGTTAATGCCTGGTTAATTCCTGGCTACAAGTTACTCCGCAGATAAATATTACTTAGCTTCTGTTATTATTATTTCACTATAAAATAAAAAGTAATTATGAAAAAAATGATGCTCGCCGTGGTAATGCTGCTGTCGTTTAATTTCGCGACTACTGCGCAACCCGTAAAATTGAAAATGAATCATGCTACAGAAATGAACAACACACAACAGAAAAAGAAAAAACATCATCACAAAAAGCATCATAAAAGGCATAGGCATCCAATGAAAACAAAAGGAAAGTAATACTTTATAAATATCAATAGATCCCGGGAATGTGATTTCCGGGATTTTTTTATTTAGATCAAATCCTGATCAGCTGACAAATTGTTATTGCGTCTCCCGCAAACCCCGCAATAGTTTATATCGTAACTTTTATTGCATGTCTACAAAATATCTTATAAGTTATCCTCTTTTTATTTTTGTAACAGGATTGACAATTGCCTTTTTTGCAGGATGCGCTTTTAAAGGCGTCAGCCGGTATAAACATATTGAATATCTCAGAGCCGATACTGCAAGGGGTATAGCGGCAGAGCAACTGAATATATTTGCCCCGGCAAAACATGAGCAAAAAAAAGAAGTATTGATCTTTGTATATGGAGGTAACTGGAATTCGGGAAGAAAAGAATTGTACAGTTTTTTTGGAAGCCGCATGGCCAGGAAGGACATACTAACGGTGATCGTTGACTATCCTAAAAGTCCGAAAGCCGATTTTAATGAAATGGCCAATGACGTGGCAGCTTCGGTAAAATGGGTTAAAGAGAATATTGCTGCTTATGGTGGTGATCCCGACAGAATATTTATTTCGGGACATTCGGCCGGCGGACATCTTGCCGCACTTGTAACAATAAAGAAAGATTATTTTGAACGGATTCATTTAGTCAATCCCATAAAAGGAATTATCCTGATCGATGCTGCAGGTCTGGATATGTACGGTTACCTGAATGAAGAAAATTTTGAGGCTGGCAATACTTATCTGAAAACATTCACTAGCGATCCCGCTCAATGGAAAGCTGCGTCACCCTTGTATTTCCTTCATCCGGATATGCCTCCAATGCTGATCTACCGTGGTGGAAGAACTTATCCTTCGATTGAAGAAAGCAATGAAAAATTTATTGCCGCTTTAAAAGAATATGTTCCTGGTCCTGATTATCATATTTTAAAAGGGAAAAAACATGTACCCATGATCCTGCAGTTTTTCAATACCGGCAATCCCAGGTTCCGCGAAATAATTGGGTTCATGAAAAAATTGTAAGACAGGGAAATGACTACCGGCAGCTGATAACAGCTTAACTTCAACTTCAGCACAGAATTCCAATAGACCTTACCGATCCTTAAATAAGATCAAACCAGTCAGGAAAAAATTGGTGATATTGTCTGTGCGCTTTATCGGAGATTATAATTAAATTGTTGAATGGCATCAGTAAGATATTTTATTTGCATTTCACTGCTATGTTTTATTGGTATTGCGGGATTGTCTCAAACAAAACAACTGGATTTCTTTTTGAGTGAAGGCATGAAAAAAAGCCCTGCCATCTTAGAGATCAATAACCTTCAGCAGAATTTCGATATACAGAATCAATTCATTACTGCACAAAATAAAAGGCCATTGATCAGCTTCACCGGGGATTATTTATTTGCACCTTTTTTTTTCGATGATGGTAAGCCTATCAGCATTACTTCAAATCCTTCGCCCAAAGCTTATGGTTATGATGTGGGCATTACCAACGGTGGTTTATATGCTGCACAGCTAAATGCTTCATTACCCATTTTCAACACAGCTATTGTAAAAAGATTGTATGAGCAAAATAAAGTGCAGGCTGATATTTCTGCGAACACCCGTAAGCAGATAGAACATGAACTGGCCAAAACCATCACTGATCAATATATTGTTACTTACCAGTTTCAACTGCAGGCAGTGTACCTGCAGAAAATTATTGACCAGCTCGAAAATCGTAAACCACTCGTAGCAGCATTGGTAAAACAGGGATTGCTGCAACAGAATGATTATCTGCTGCTCGACATACAACTGTCTACAAATAAAAATGATCTGAAACAACTTGAGTTTGCTTATAACAACGGAATTGCCTTGCTGAAAAATCTTGCTTTTATCAGCGACACAACAACTTTTTTACTCGATAAACCAAATCTCATCATTGATACAGCAACACCTGATTATTATTATGTGCAGAAATATAAACTCGATAGTTTGAATCTGGTTGCCCAACTGAATGTAACCAATACAAAGTATCTTCCACAGGTAAGCCTGATGGGATCAACCGGCCTGAACGGTACTGAACTGACGCGCCTGCCACATAATGTAGGATTGTCTGCAGCTGTGCATGTAAGTATTCCTATCAGTGACGGGCACCAGCGAAAACTTTATCAACGGCAGAATGCCATCCTGC
>JBDUCW010000106.1:0-15876 GCA_040003235.1 Ferruginibacter sp.
GTCGAACCTGTGACCCTCTGCTTGTAAGGCAGATGCTCTAAACCAACTGAGCTAAGCTCCCTTTTTTCGACAGGAGTGCAAAGATAGGGGCTAAATTGTTTCTGCAAAATTTTTAAGAAAAAATATTTTATCAATGCATTGCCGGGCTAATGATCAATTCAGTTGCAGTGCAGGAAAACGGTAACTCTGTCCATCGTATACAAATAACTCATCTATTTCAATGGTCCAGTATTTATAAAGTGGGGAAGCCTGTAAATGTTCTTTCACAGCTTTTTTATTGTGTGCATTTATAATCATCCAGCTCCGTTTACTTTCCATACTTACGGAGTAATAGTCAATAATATTTTTATCGATCAACTGGTTAATGTGTACCCTGTGATCAGGAACAAGCGTCATAAAATCCTCGTCCATTTCAAAATGTATGGTCACCTGGTACTTATTCATTGCATTTTATTTGGAGGCAATTGCAGCATAAATCATGCTACTTTGTTGCAGTTGTCAAATCGTCCAGTCAACAATATTATTCACCCATTCTTTTTTATAAGCCGCTGTTATTTTAATATAATTATCGGTATAACCTTCCATCATGCCGGTCTTGTTCCGTTCAAATAATACATGCCTGTTGGTACCCTCGTACTGCCTGGTAAAGTATTGTAATTTCTGATAAGAAAGATTGCGCAGCATTTTATTTCGTTCATGCCGTATGTTTACAGGCACCACCGGATCCAGTTCCAGCGCAGTTGTATTGTCTCTTTCACTGTAAGTAAATACATGCAGGTAAGAGATGTCGAGTCCATGCAGGTAATCAAATGTTTCTTTAAAATCGTCATCGGTTTCTCCGGGAAATCCTACAATCACATCTGCACCGATACTGCAGTGCGGCATTGTTTTTTTGATTTCAAGGATGCGTTCAGTATATAATTCTTTTTTGTACCTTCTGCGCATCGTGCCCAGAATTTTATTGCTCCCGCTTTGCAATGGGATATGAAAATGCGGCATAAATTTTTTACTGCAGGCAACAAACTGAATGATCTCATCCGTAAGCAGGTTGGGCTCTATCGAAGAAATGCGGAACCGTTCAATGCCTTCCACTTCGTCCAGTCTTATAATGAGGCTTAAAAAATCTTCTTCTTTTTGTTTGCCGCCATAAATACCTTTTCCAAAATCTCCGAGGTTGATGCCGGTAAGTACTATTTCCTTTACGCCGTTTTGTGCAAGTGTTTCCACATTGGCGATCACATTTTCTATACTGTCACTCCGGCTTTTTCCACGCGCCATGGGAATGGTGCAAAAGGAACAGTTATAATCGCAGCCATCCTGTACTTTCAGAAATGTTCTTGTCCGGTCGTTCACAGAATGAGCGGCTGTAAAAGTATTGACGTCTTCAATATCGCAACTGCATATTTTGGCGCCATTGCCTTTGGTAATTTCTTTTAAATGCTGGCCGATATTAAATTTTTCGGCTGCACCCAATACCAGATCAACGCCGGGTATCTCCGCAATTTCTTTTGGTTTTAACTGTGCATAGCAACCGGTAATTACTACCATGGCTTCCGGCGCTCTGCGGTTGATTCTTCTTATAAGCAGCCTGCATTCTTTATCAGCATTTTCTGTCACGCTGCAGGTATTGATCACATACACATCTGCAGGTTCATTAAAATTCTTTTTGACAAAGCCATCCTCTTCCAGCAACCTTGCAATGGTGCTGGTTTCAGAGAAATTCAGTTTGCATCCGAGTGTATGCAGGGCAACGCTTTTTGTCATGGGTTGCAAAGATATTCCAAATGCAAGAATATTGAACATCAATACAGGAATGGAAGATCGGTTATCCAATCCCCGGCTTTTGTGTTACTTTGTATCAGATGAAACAACTGAAACCGTTGAATATATTATTGCTGGTACTCATTGCAGCAGCTGCATTCTTTTATTATAAAAATAAAGCTGCAGGAAATAATGTTCCTGTAAAACAGGACCAGAAAGATCATCAGGAAAAAACAACGAATGGCCCTGCAGACCAGCCTACGAGAGCCGAAGGACTCAACAGGCGTGTATCTAACCTGATCTATACCAAACATGCCCGTTGCCGGATGGATTGCCGGCATATTGATGAAACTGAAGTGAAAGAAATACTGGAGAAAGGAGAGATCAATCTCAATAAAAGTGAACTTCAGGATGCCCGGGGGCCTAAATACGCGGTGGAAGGAATTACGCATGACCGGCAGCATGTGCGAATTATTTTTGCACAGGATCCCGAAGGAACTGCGGTGATCACCGTCATCGACCTGGATACGGAGTGGGAGTGCGATTGCAGGTGAGTATGTGCAGTTAACAGAGTTGATAAAGTTGATCGAGGAAGAAGCATTCACTTATTATCCTTATCAACATTGTCAACTTTATTAACTTTATCAACAAAAAACGTCCGACGTAAAACTTAAAACTTATAACTTAAATTGCATTCATGAGTTTTGAAAGAATTACAGAAAGCGAATCCAATTACCGGCATCTGGATAAGATGAGTATCCTGGAACTGCTTACAAATATCAACAGGGAAGACAGAATTGTTCCTGCCGCAATAGAAAAAGCAATTCCACAAATTGAGCAACTGGTAAATGTAATCGTTGATAAAATGCTCACGGGCGGCCGGTTGTTTTATATAGGTGCCGGAACCAGCGGTCGTTTGGGAATTGTAGATGCAAGTGAATGTCCGCCTACTTATGGTGTACCTCCGGGTCTGGTTATCGGTATCATTGCCGGGGGAAAAGAAGCTATTACAACAGCAGTTGAATTTGCCGAAGATGATAAAACTCAGGGCTGGCTTGATCTTCAGCAACATGATGTGAATGATAAAGATGTGGTCATCGGCATTGCGGCCAGCGGAACTACGCCTTATGTGATTGGTGCCCTGAAAGAATGCCATACAAATAATATTATCACAGGAAGCATATCCTGCAATCCTTCTTCGCCCGTAAGCGCTGCAGCGGATTATCCCATTGAAGTGATCGTGGGACCTGAATTTGTAACAGGCAGTACCCGCATGAAAAGCGGCACGGCACAAAAACTGGTGCTGAATATGATCTCCACTTCTGTAATGATCCAGCTCGGAAGGGTAGAAGATAATAAAATGGTGAACATGCAGCTTACCAATGATAAGATAATTGACCGCGGTGTAAGAATGCTGATGGGAAAAACGGGCTCCGGAGATTACGGAGCAGCCAAGGAATTATTATTAAAATATGGCAGCGTAAAAAAGGCAGTTGAAAATTTTCAGTCATAAAAAATAATTGGCAGAATTATGCAATATGCGTAATTTAGGAATCTCAAACAATCTTAAAACTCCTCTTATGAATTTTAAAATTTTATTCTCGACCGCTCTTATTGCTACATCTCTTTCAACACTGGCTCAGGAAGCCAATCGTACTTATGCCATCACTGGTAAAGCAGATAATAAATTCTTCTGGTCAGAGATCAGGCAGATCGATATGACAACAGGTAAAGTGACCAGGGTTGTTTATGAAAATGGCAAAACGCCCTTCGTAACAGACGGGGTTTCTTCTAAAATAAATGGCATGCCTGCTGCCAATAACGAACCCATGGCTTTTGGTGTGGCCGCAGCTGCGCTGGATAAAGAAAATAACCGCCTCTATTTTACACCGATGCATTTTGCACAATTGCGTTATGTAGACCTCAACAGTAAAGAACCCAAATTTAATTATCTGGATGTTGATCTGTTGAAATCTCCGTCAGGCGGGTATCTTACAGAAGAAAGCCAGATCACGCGTATGGTAATTTCTGCAGATGGTTATGGTTATGGTATTACCAATGATGCGAATCACCTGGTTCGTTTCAGTACGGCAAAAAAACCAGTAGTAGAAGATCTTGGAAACCTGGTAGACGCTGATGAAAACAAAGGCGTATCTATTCACAATAAATGTACAAGCTGGGGCGGTGATATGATCGCTGATGCTTTCGGTAAACTGTATGTGATCTCTGCCAATCATAATGTATTCAAAGTAGATCCTGTTACAAGAATCGCTACGCATCTGGGAACGATCGAAGGATTGCCCGCCAACTTTACTTCCAATGGAGCAGTTGTAGATGCAGCAGGAAAAATTGTTGTAAGCAGCGCCAATACTTTTGATGGTTTTTATAAATTCAATCTTGCTGATCTGAAAGCTGAAAAAATGCCTTCAAGCGAACCGGTATATAATGCTTCTGATCTTGCCAATGGAAATCTGTTGTTGCAGAAAGAAGCAGATGCTGCCAGAAACACAGGCCGCCCCGTTTTACAACCGGTGACCGTTACCAGCAATGATGCAGTATCTGTTTATCCAAATCCTGTAACAGGAACAAGGTTCAATGTAAGTATCAGCAGCACTCCCGGTAATTATCATATTATTGTTGCTGACCTCAGCGGCAGAGCATTGCTCGATCAGTCTGCTTTCATTAAATCAAAAGGACAGGTGGTTGCAGTTTCTTTTACAAAAGCACCTGCCAAAGGAACTTACCTGATCAAAGTGGTGAACAGCGATAATCAAAGTATCTATTCCGATAAAATTATTGTTCAGTAAAAAAATATTGGGTTAATAAGTTGAAAGGCTGCCGTAAAGGCGGCCTTTCTTTTTATGTCTGCTCATAGTTCAGTAGACTCGCCATAACAACAAACTTTATCAACAGTATCAACTGTATTAACTTATAACCTAAAACTTAAAACCTATAACTTCTTCATTCGTGTATTTGTGGCAAAACGTATTTGTATTTTTTTCTGTGTATCTCCCTGCAATCCGTGGCGTTACTTAAAACTTTCATCTTAATTTTGTTTAAAAAGGAAACCTTTGCAGGAAATAGAACCATATTTTAACTGGCGCCATGTTTACGCCGCAGAAGAAGATGAACGCTCGCCGTTTTACGGACAGACCTATAGTGAATTTGAATTTACCAATACTGTTTACAATTATTATATTCATCCCCAATGGGACGAATTCGGAAGCAAAACGCTTTACATGAAACTTTTAATGGTAGATTATGACCTCAACTATGCCATCATTGAACTGATCGGTGAATGGAATGATGCGATTGAAAATGATATCATGACGATGAGGAGAGAAGTAACCGATAAACTGGCAGTTCAAGGCATCAGCAAGTTTATTATCATTGCTGAAAACGTACTTAATTTTCACAGCAGTGATGATAGTTATTATGAGAACTGGCAGGAGGAAGTTGCCGATGAAGGTGGGTGGATCGTTGTACTGAACATGCCACAGCAAAGCCAGTACGATTTTAAAAAAGCACGACTTACCAACTTTATAGAGTTGATTGATTTTCCGCAATGGCGGACCATGAAACCCGAATTTGTTTTTCAGTATATTGATAACTTAATGATCAAAAGACTTGGTTAATCACAAAGACACAAATCCACACAATTAATTCTTTTAGACTGATACCTTCAGAATTTTTTTAATTTTTACTTTTGACTTTACTCCGCGCCTTAGCGGGTAGCTGCAATCGTTGCCGGAAAAAAAATGAATAAAAAAAATTATTCGGCCTTCGTAACGTAAATTTGTTGTCAAATTCAAAAACCAACGCTTTCTATATGACCTGGAAACAGTTTTTCACATCGTCGATAGGGAAAAAAATTACCATGGGCCTTACAGGCTTCTTTCTTATCAGCTTCCTGGTCGTACACTGTTTTATTAATTCAATGATTTTTTTTAATGATGGTGGCCAGACCTTTAATCACTGGGGCCATTTCATGGGAAGCAATCTCATTATCCGTACCGCCGAAATCGGCCTCTTCGTTTTTTTATTGATTCATATTGTACAGGGCCTGATATTGTGGGCGCAGAACCGTTCTGCAAGGCCCATTAAATATGCAGTGAATAAATCTGAGAAGAACAGCCGTTGGTACAGTCGCAGTATGGGTTTGCTGGGAACACTGATCCTGATGTTCCTCGTATTGCACCTCTATCATTTCTGGGTACCGTCAAGATTTGGAGGAATGGCCAATGTACACGCACTGGAAACAACAACCCTTGGTGATTATGCCAATCAGGAAGCACATAATTTATATAAAGAAATGCAGGTCGTGTTCAGCAATCTGTGGGTGGTGATAATATATATATTGGGTGTGACTTCTTTATGCTGGCATTTGCTCCATGGTTTTCAAAGTGCCTTTCAGACATTCGGAATTAATCATAAAAGATATACGCCGCTCATTAAAGGGCTGGGCATTTTTTATTCTGTGGTAATTTGCCTGCTGTTTGCTTTGATGCCTTTGTCGATTTATCTTGGATGGATTGATTAAGTGATCAGTCAACGTTATTAATAAACCAATCAACTAAAAAACGATATGGCTTTAGATGCTAAAATTCCACCGGGCGAAATGGAAAAGAAGTGGGATGATTATAAAGGGCACGTTAAGTTGGTGAACCCTGCCAACAAACGCAAAATAGAAGTAGTGGTTGTAGGAACCGGTCTGGCCGGTGCTGCTGCTGCTGCTTCACTGGGTGAACTCGGTTATAAAGTAAAAGCATTTTGTTTTCAGGACAGTCCGCGGCGGGCGCACAGTATTGCGGCGCAGGGAGGAATCAATGCTGCAAAAAATTATCAGAATGATGGCGATAGTGTATTCCGTTTATTTTATGATACAGTAAAGGGTGGCGATTACCGTGCACGCGAAGCCAATGTGCATCGTCTCGCCGAAGTAAGTGCTGCCATCATTGATCAATGCGTGGCGCAGGGTGTTCCTTTTGCAAGAGAATATGGTGGCTTACTGAGCAACCGTAGTTTTGGCGGAACCCAGGTACAGCGTACTTTCTATGCGGCAGGACAAACAGGGCAGCAATTATTATTAGGCGCTTACAGTGCTTTGGAAAGACAGGTAGCATTGGGCAATGTTACTTTATATGCACGTCATGAAATGCTTGACGTTGTAATGATCGATGGAAAGGCGAGGGGCATTATTGCAAGAAATTTAGTGAACGGAGAACTCGAACGCCATTTCGGTCATGCTGTTTTACTTTGTACTGGTGGATATGGAAACGTATTTTATTTAAGTACCAATGCAATGGGCAGCAATGTCACAGCTGCATGGAAAGCTCATAAGAAAGGTGCTTACTTTGGCAACCCCTGTTTTACACAGATACACCCTACCTGCATTCCCGTTAGTGGCGATAATCAGAGCAAATTAACTTTGATGAGTGAATCATTGCGCAATGATGGCAGGATCTGGGTTCCCAAACAAAAAAATGATAACCGCAAGCCGGTTGATATACCTGAAGAAGAAAGAGATTATTATCTGGAAAGAAGATATCCTGCATTCGGCAATCTTGTACCACGCGATGTGGCTTCAAGAGCAGCCAAAGAAAGATGTGATGCCGGTTATGGTGTAGGTACAACAAAGATGGCCGTGTTCTTAGATTATGCAGATGCTATTGTCCGTTATGGAAAAATTGAAGTGGGCAAACGCGGACTCAGCAATACCAGCGATGACGAGATAAAAAAAATGGGTAAGGATGTGGTGCAGGAAAAATATGGTAATCTTTTCGAGATGTATGAAAAGATCACCGGAGAAAATCCTTACGAAACTCCGATGCGCATTTATCCAGCCGTGCATTATACCATGGGCGGGCTTTGGGTAGATTATGAATTGCAGACAACCATCCCTGGTTTATATGCTTTGGGTGAAGCAAATTTCAGTGATCATGGAGCCAACAGGTTAGGCGCAAGTGCTTTAATGCAGGGATTGGCGGATGGCTATTTTGTTATTCCGTACACTGTTGGAAATTACCTGGCGGATGAGATCAGAACGGCGAACATTCCAACTTCACATCCTGCATTCGAAGCAACCGAAAATGATGTTCGTCAACGCATCGAAAAACTAATGTCGATCAAAGGAACAAAGACGGTGGAAAGCTTTCACAAACGCCTGGGTCATATCATGTGGGATAAATGTGGTATGGCACGCAATGCCCAGGGATTGCAAGAAGCCATTATCGAAATACAGGCATTAAAAAAAGAATTCTGGGCTGATGTACGCATACCGGGTGAGATCAATGAAATGAATCCTGAGCTCGATAAAGCCAACAGGGTAGCGGATTTCATAGAACTCGGCGAACTGATGTGCCGCGATGCATTGAACAGAAATGAAAGTTGTGGCGGCCATTTCCGCGAAGAAAGTCAAACCGAAGAAGGCGAAGCCAAACGGGATGATGACAACTATTGTTATGTTTCCAGCTGGGAATTAAAAGGAGAAAGCGAATGGGAACTGCATAAAGAAAAATTAGAGTTTGAAATAGTGCATCCTACGCAACGGAGTTACAAATAGAACGCTGATTTTTATGATTGTGATAATCTGTAATGATTTTTAAAAGATAGTAAGTAAAAAGCTTTTTGATCTGGTGAAATAACTACAGTTATGATTTGAATTGTAAATAAGTTAGACCAAACTTTTTTACAATGGATTCAAATTATAAATATGCGGATATCACTGGATTTATTATTAAAGCATTTTACAATGTTTATAATAAATTGGGATATGGTTTTCTGGAAAAGGTTTATGAGAAAGCACTGGTCATTGAAATGGATAAGTTGGGTATGAATGTGTCAACTCAGATCCCGATAGATGTTTTTTATGACGGACAAAAAGTTGGGAAATATTACGCCGATTTGCTGGTTGATAAGAAAGTGATAGTTGAATTAAAAGCAACTGAGTGTATTAATGAAACACACGAAGCTCAATTGACGAATTATTTAAGAGCAACAGAATACAAAATTGGTTTGGTATTGAATTTTGGGAAAAAAGCACAATTCAAAAGAAAAGCATTCAGCAACGAGTACAAAAACAAATCTTAACCAATCGTATTTGGGAAATGAAAAATACTTTAAAATATTGAATTCAAAACAATCAGAACAAATCCAATAATCATAAAAATCAGCGTTCCGTAAAAATCGGCGTTCTATAAAAATAAAAATCAGCGTTCAATGGAACATTACAATATGAATCTGACCTTAAAGGTCTGGAAACAAAAGAATACAAAAAGCACTGGCAGTTTTGAAACATATTCTGTAAAAGACATCTCTTCAGAAATGTCGTTTCTCGAAATGTTTGATGTGCTTAATGAACAATTGATTCGCGAAGGCAAAGAGCCCATAGCATTCGATCATGATTGCCGCGAAGGGATTTGTGGTATGTGCAGCATGTATATCAACGGACAGGCACATGGCCCATGGCAGCAGAATACGACCTGCCAGTTGCACATGCGTGCTTTTAAAGATGGCGATACCATTGTGGTAGAACCTTGGCGCAGCAAGGCTTTCCCGGTTATAAAAGATCTGATGGTAGACCGTTCTGCTTTTGATCGTGTGATACAGGCGGGAGGGTATATTTCCGTAAATACCGGTAATGCAGTAGATGCCAATTCAATTCCGATTGAAAAGAAACACGCCGATGATGCATTCATGGCTGCAGCATGTATCGGTTGTGGCGCATGCGTTGCTACCTGTGTAAACAGTAGTGCAATGTTATTTGTGAGTGCTAAGGTTTCTCAACTGGCTTTATTGCCACAGGGCGATCCCGAAAGAAAAACAAGGGTTTTGAATATGGTAGCGCAGATGGACAAAGAAGGATTCGGTAACTGCAGTAATACGTATGCCTGTGAAGCGGAATGTCCCAAAGGAATTTCTGTTTCGCATATTGCCCGTATGAACAGGGAATATCTTGGTGCCGGATTGGGAAGCGAAGAATAACTAATAAATTTATTTTTATATGAACCCTCTCCGGAGGGTTTTTTTAGTTCTTATTTGAACGTTGAACATTGAGTGTTGAATATTGAATATTCATTTGCTGGTCAAATGCTCAATTTCCAATCAGGAAAAACGTTCATAGTAAATGTTAAGCTCCGCCACGATTGCAGCAAATAGTGCAACAAACGGGTCTTATCAATAAAACGTAATTTAGCAGTCACTAAACCCCCGATTTGAAACGTACAAGGATATACCTGTTGCTCCTGTCATTTTTATTTCTGCAGCAGATCAGTGCCCAGAAGAAAATATCACTTTCCAATCTGCGTACAAAGACGATCAGTGCCAAACAATTATTTGTTGTGCTGGATACAGTCAGTATAATTCCCAACACTGTAACGATTGCAGGAGTACCGCCTTCTATGTATAAGATTGATGCGGTGAATGCAACACTTACCTGGATCAGTCAACCCAACGAAACCACAGTAAAAATTACTTACCGCGTATTTCCTTATAAACTCAATGCTGTGGCCCGTCGTTTTAACTACGATAGTATCCGGTATAATTTCATCAGCGAAAAGCCTTTTACTTTTAATTATATGGGCAAGAATGCAAGCCCGCTGTTTGACTTCGGCAATATTGATTATAAAGGAAGTTTCGGTCGTGGTATTTCTTTCGGTAATAGCCAGGATGCTGTATTGAACAGCAGTCTGAACCTGCAACTGAATGGCTTTATCGGTGATAGTCTTGAACTGACCGCCGCCATTACGGATAATAATATTCCGGTTCAGCCCGATGGTAATACGCAGGACCTCCGTGATTTTGACCGCATCTATCTCCAGATAAAAAAGAAAGGATGGCAGGCAAATTTCGGTGACATTGATATCAGGCAGAGCAAAAATTATTTTCTGAATTTTTATAAACGCCTGCAGGGAATTTCTTTTATCACTGATAATAAGATCAGCAAAAATATCAGCAATTCTTTCCTGGTGAGTGGTGCTGTTGCCAAAGGAAAGTTTACCCGGAATATTATTACGCCGCTTGAAGGAAACCAGGGTCCGTATCGTTTGCAGGGCGCCAACAATGAATTGTATTTTGTGGTGCTTGCAGGAACAGAAAGAATTTTTATTGATGGTGAATTGCTGCAACGTGGTGAAGACCAGGATTACGTGATCAATTACAATACTGCGGAATTAACGTTTACTCCAAAACGGTTGATCACCAAAGACAGCAGGATACAGGCTGAGTTTGAATATGCCGACCGTAATTTTCTGAATTCACAGTTATATGCCAATGATGAGATCAGTTTTAATAAACGGCTGTTCGTAACAGTGGGCGCTTACAGCAATACCGATGCAAGAAATTCTTCCATCAATCAGACACTCGACGTTAAACAAAAACAATTTCTGGCAGACATAGGTGACGGCATCGACACCGCATTTTACCAGAGTGCAGTACGGGATACTTTTGCTGTTGGTAAAATACTGTATAAGAAAAAAGATACACTATACAATGGCCGGCACGATTCCATTTTTGTATTGTCTGTTAATCCCAATGATACCTTGTACAATCTTTCTTTTATGTATGTTGGTCCGGGCAAGGGAAATTATACGCAGTTGTTCGATGCCACTAACGGAAAAGTTTTTGCATGGGTGCAACCTGCTGTTGGTAATATCAGGCAAGGCGATTGGGAGCCGGTGATCCTGCTGATCACTCCGAAAAAGCAACAGATGATCACGATAGGTGCAGAATATCTTTTATCCGCAACTTCAAAAGTAAAAACAGAATTTGCGGTAAGCGATTATGATGTCAATCTTTTCAGCCGGAAGGATAAGAGTGATGATAAAGCTGTGGCAGCAAAATTTCAATGGGAGGGTAGTGGCAAAAAGCTTCACCTGCTGAATAAACAACTTTCATTGCAGACCAATCTCGGGTATGAATTTGTGCAAAAACAATTCAGGCCGCTGGAAAGGCTGCGCAGTATTGAATTCCTTCGCGACTGGAGTTTACCTTTTGATGTTGCGCCGGCTGATGAACATCTCAGCAACGCTGCCCTGAAACTGAGTGACAGTGCGGGAAATTATCTTCGATATGAAATTACAAGTTATGAAAGGAGTGATAAGTATTCGGGATTCCGTCATCTGATCAATCATTATTCGGAACTCAAAGGTTGGAAAATAACCGATCAGTTCAGCATCGTAACAGTGAACGATCTCTTGCAGAAAGGAAATTATATCCGCCCGACAATTGATCTCAGCAAAACAATAAAATCATTAAAAAATACACAGGTCGGTTTGAACTATACCGGTGAGCATGATGACCTGAAAGATAAGGGTGGTGATACTTTATCGCCATTGAGTTTTGCTTTTAATATCTGGCAGGCCTATATTAAATCAGATGTAAGCAAACTGAATAAATGGGGCGCCTCTTTTTTTCACCGCAATGATTTATTGCCTGTATCAAAAAAATTACAGGAAGCTGATAACAGTGATAACTATAATCTTTTTACAGAGCTTCAGAAAAACGAGCATGAACAATTCCGGTTCAATATCACTTACCGGAAACTTCATATTGTCAACAGCGCGATCAGCAGGCAGAAAGAAGATGAAAGTTTACTGGGTCGCGTTGAATATTTTGTAAATGAATGGAAAGGATTGCTGACAGGAAATGTTTTGTATGAACTCGGTTCGGGACAAGAGCAGAAAAGAGAATATACTTATGTTGAAGTTCCGGCAGGCCAGGGCGAATATACCTGGATTGATTATAACAATAACGGCATCCCTGAATTAAATGAATTTGAAATTGCGGTTTTCCAGGATCAGAAAAAATACATCCGCGTCTTCACACCGAGCAATCAATTTGTAAAAGCAAATTATGTTCAGTTCAATTACAGTGTTGATCTAAATCCATCTGCTAAGCTGAAGCCCGCCACAACAAAGGGTTTTAAGGGAATCATTGCAAGAACCAGTACATCGTCATCACTGCAGATCAATAAAAAAGATATTTCAACGGGCAAGTTTCAGTTCAATCCTTTTACCAATAAATTGGTTGATACCACTTTGATCGCATTGAATTCATTTTTATCCAACACCATCTTCTTCAACCGCATTAATACAAAGTGGGGCTTTGATGTAACGCATGGTATCAACTCCGGTAAATCTTTATTAAGCTATGGATTCGAAAGCAGGAAACTCAGTACACTGTCGGGAAAGATCCGTTGGGGCGTTAATAAAAACATTCTTACTTATCTCGTTTTCCGGCGCATAAACAATGAATTAAATACCAGTGGTTCCAAATTCGATAACCGAAATTATAATGTGCTGCAGAATACGATCGAACCCAATATTTCTTTCACGCATAAATCAAATTTCAGAATCGGGTTCGCTTATTCTTTTACAAGAAAACAAAACCAGATCGATTCAATGGAACGGTCTGATAACAATGCTGTGACTGCTGATCTGCATTACAGTATTTTAAGCAGCAGCACCATCTCCGCAAAATTTACATTTAACCAGATTGGCTTTAAAGCTTATCCAGGCGCAGCCAATACAACAGTGGGTTATATTTTGCTGGATGGATTACTGCCCGGAAAAAATTATCTCTGGGACATTGAATATACAAAACGGCTTGCAGGCAATATTGAAATGAGTGTTCAGTATGAAGGCCGCAAACCCGGCGATGCAAGAACAGTGCATGTTGGAAGAGCGAGTATCAGAGCGCTGTTTTAAGCACACACAATATATTTAATGAGTAATAGAATTGTGTTGAGTGTTGTGTGCTGAGTTTTTTATAACTGCTGCGTCATTTATTATTCAACACTCAACATTCAACACAATTTATTGTCATCATTGATCTCGATCCAATAACCATCCGGATCTTTAAAATAGATCTGCTGAATATCATCAGCTCTTACAGTAATTGCCATTGGATTGCCTTTGCTGTCTTCCCATGAAATATTGTGTTGACGAAGAAGATTCATAAAATTTTCAATGGAAGCCACACTGAAACATAAATGATTGCTGCGATAATAATCTTTTGCTGTTGCGGCGCCTTCAATGATATGCAGCGTTATACCTGCACCAATGCTGAACCATGCATGCCTGCCGTCTTTGAAGGGTTCAGGCACCATTTCAAAACCAATGATGGACTGATAAAAATGAACACTCTTATTCAGGTCAAAAACATATAATGAGGCGTGATTGAAGACAGGCAAGAGTTGTACGTTTTAAGTTGTACGTTTTAAGTAAATACATTAGAGAACATCAATTATTAAATAATGTAACGGACTGAAAAAATTATCAATTATCAATTATCAATTATCCTCTTGTATGCATTGATCAAACCATTGGTAGATGAATCATGCGAAGTGATTGCTTTGTCATCCTGCAGCTCCGGCAATATTTTATTGGCCAGTTGTTTTCCCAATTCAACACCCCATTGATCAAAACTGTAAATATTCCAGATAACACCCTGTACAAATATTTTGTGTTCGTACAAAGCGATCAGTTCACCGAGAACAAACGGCGTTATTTTTTTTACCAGAAAAGAATTCGTAGGACGGTTACCGGTAAATATTTTATAAGGAACAATTTTTTCTTTCACGCCTTCTGCCAGCACTTCTTCTTTTGTCTTGCCATTCATGAGTGCTTCCGTTTGTGCAAAGAAATTACTCAGTAATTTTTTATGATGATCACCAACGGGATTCAGACTGATCGCAGGGGCAATAAAATCGCAGGGGATCAACGGAGTTCCCTGATGGATCAATTGATAAAACGCATGCTGGCCGTTGGTTCCGGGTTCACCCCAGATCACAGGCCCTGTTTGATAATCAACAGGAGTTCCGTTTCTATCTACATACTTACCGTTGCTTTCCATATTGCCCTGTTGAAAATATGCAGCGAACCGATGCATGTACTGATCGTAGGGGAGAATGGCTTCTGTTTCGGCGCCGAAAAAATTGCGGTACCAGATGCCTATCAGTGCCAACAATACAGGAATGTTTTTATCGAACTCCGTATTTTTAAAATGTTCGTCGGTTGCGTGCGCACCTTTGAGCATTGCTTAGAAATTTTCATATCCAACAGATAGAGCTATTGAAAGACCAATGGCACTCCACAAACTGTAACGGCCACCTACCCAATCCCAGAACACAAACATATTTTCAGGGGCAATACCAAATTTCACCACATCTTTTTCATTGGTGCTGAGCGCCACGAAATGTTTGGCAATATGCGCTTCATCTTTTGCCGATTGCAGAAACCAATCTCTTGCAGTATTGGCATTGGTCATGGTTTCCTGCGTGGTAAATGTCTTGCTTGCAATGAGAAAAAGTGTTTCGTCGGGTGTAACATTTTTCAATGTTTCTACCATATGTGTTCCATCAACATTGCTTACAAAATAAGGCTGCATTCCTTCTATCCAATAATGTTTCAGTGCTTCTGTTACCATTACAGGACCAAGGTCGCTGCCGCCAATACCAATGTTGACGATATATTTTATTTTCTTTCCGGAATAACCCTTCCATTCGCCGCTGTGAATTTTATTACAGCAGTCTTTCATTTGCTGTAAAACTTTGTGTACATCCGGCATCACGTCTTTACCATCAGACAAAACAGGCTTGCCTGAGAAATTTCTTAATGCTGTATGTAAAACAGACCTGTCTTCGGTTTCATTTATTTTTTCACCACTGAACATAGCGCTGATCGCATCATTTACGCCGCATTCATTTGCCAAGTCAAGTAACAATTCCAATGTATTTTCTGTAATGATATTTTTAGAATAATCAACCAGTATCTCATCAAACTGTAATGAAAATTTATGGAAACGTTCGGGATCGTTTTCAAACAGATGCTTGATCTTTATCTGCTCAAATAAATTGTAATGGCTCTGCAATGCCTGCCATGCAGCAGTTTGTGTGGGATTTATTTTTGGAAACATTGAAATTTTGTGTTGAGAGTTGAGTGTTGAGTGCTGCAAGATAAAAAATTTGTGCAATTAGCGACAGAAAATTCGTGTTGTAAAAAACACAACACTTAGCACACAACTCTCAACACAATTTTATTGCTTGATCGGGATCATTCCCCTGATGCCCATATCCACAACGGCATCGCCATTGGCCGGATCATAAGTACCATTGCC
>JBDUCW010000107.1:0-15830 GCA_040003235.1 Ferruginibacter sp.
AATTCTTAACTCATAATTCTTAACTCTTAATTCTTAACTCATAATTCTTAACTCACAATTCTTAACTCCTAATTCTTAATTTTAAATTCATCATTCACCGGACGTTTCCTCCAATAATTTGCCAGGATAGATCCGGAGATATTCATCCACGGACTAAACACTGCCGCCGGAAGTCCTACTGTGCCCAGCTTTCCGAGACTGCCTGCAATTCCGGATGCCATGCCACCGTTCTGCAACCCAACTTCAAATGCAATGGTGCGTGCTGAATTTTTATCCAACTTAAAAAATCTGCTTAACCAGTATCCGAAGAAATAGCCCGCCGCATTATGAATGACAGAACAGATAAATAACAACCATCCTACTTTTAATAAATTATCATGACCCGCGGCTGTTGTCACAGTAGTGAAATAAATTATTCCACACATCGAAATGTATGGCATGAATGAATTGATCGTTTTAAATTTTGTTGATAACAGGTTATATAAAACGCCGGCAATAAAAGCGGCTGCAAAGAAACCCAGTAATTCAAGCGACTGCAGTAATTGTGCTGACGCAATTTTTTTATTGAGAAAATTCCATAATCCAAATGGCAATGCAATGAGCCAGGCAATACAGATCAGGAAAATTATTTTTACGAGTCGCCAGCTTTTTGCTGAAGCAGTTTTAAGGTAATCATGCAGCAACGCAGCTCCAATAGGCACAATGATGATCTTGATGATTTCCATCATCATATTGGTAACTTTTACTTCTATTAAAGTGCCGGCAAGTTTCTTCATCAGCAAAGGCGTGAGAAATGGCGCGGCGAGTGTGGCCATTGCGGTAACAATAACAGATAAAACCAGGTTTGCTTTTGCAAGATAGACCATCACGTTAGAAGCCAGTCCGCTGGAACAGGAGCCGATCAATATGATACCTGCTGCGATCTCTGGTTCGAAATGAAATATTTTCGTCAGTAACAGACCCATTAAAGGCATGATGGAAAAATGACAAAGTAATCCTATCAATACGCCTTTACCGGTTGTTGCCAGTCCCGAAAAATCTTTCAGGCTCATTTGAATTCCCATCCCGAACATCACCAGTTGAATGATAATTAATATCAGCATTTTATTGCGAAGATCAATGTCTCCCCAGTTTGTAAATGCCGAAGGATAAATTAATCCTGCAACAACAGCGGCAATGATCCACGCTGTATAACGGTAATTTTTAAGTGCTGTAAATTTTCCAATGCCAACCGCAAAGCCAATGGCAGCAATAACTGCAGCCGGTTGCCAGAGAACATTGTTTCTTAGACAAAGTCCTATGATCAGCAGCACTGCTGCGATACAGGCTATCAAAAAACTTATGTCATTTATTTTTTTCATTGATATTCCGGTCAGACTAATGATCCTGTGATTCCGTAATTAGAATTGATGCCAGGTATTGAATAGCAATCAATGGACTGGAAAGGATGGGCACTTTTTTATCTGAGTCAGTCAATGTGCTCACTACTCTTGCCATGGATGCCTGTGCTAAAACAATCACATCCACATTTACTGATAATTCTTTCAATGCATCTGCAACGATTTTATCGTGCGTTTCAGGATCGCCATTCATCAAAGCATCAAAAGCACCTTCGCATAATCTTGAAGTAAGTATTATTTCTTTACCTGCAACGATTGCACGCCTGCGAACGAGATCAGTTGTTGGTGCAAGTGTTGTTGGCAATGTGGCAAGCACGCCGATTTTTTTTCCTGCACGCACTGCTTCATCTGCCATAGGCTGATCAACACGTAGTACCGGTATATCTGTTAATGCAGCTGCGGCTTCTACTGCTGCACCGATCGATGAACAGGTAACAAGAATATAATCAGCGCCGGCTTTTTCCGCAGAGCCGACATAACTTATTACTCTTTCTGCTGTAGCCGGAGTCAGTTCTCCACATGTGATCACATTTTTTATTAAACTGTCATCAACGATGTTGAATGTTTTGATACCAGGTAAATATTTGCTGCATAATTCCTGGAACACGGGAACCAATGTTGCAGATGTATGAATAAGACCTAATGTTTTCATTGTGTTCTTGAATTTAATTTACTTAAAACTTATAACTTACTACTTATAACTTACAACTTATAACCTTCCATCTTTCAATATCTGAAAATAATTTTCGCCGCCTACCTGTCCGCCTTTAAAGTTTACTTCCAGTCCGTTTATAAATTTATTGGATGATATGGCCTGGCACAAAGGCGCACCTGGCACCAATGGCGTGATGATCTCCACTGCTTCTATATTCATGGCTCTTGCCGCATAACTGCTGCTGTCGCCACCGGCAATGACAACCCGTTTGATCAATTGCATTGCCGCTGCATTTTTTACAATCATGCCCAAGGTATTGCCGAGTTTTTCTGAAGAAAGTTGTTGCAATTGTTTATACCCGGTATGAACGATCACATCTTTCTGTTGCTGTAATAATTCATTGATCTGTTCCTGTACTTTGTTTCCCGCCACATTGTTATCCAGCATGGTTGTATCCAGTATTATTTCTGTGAAACCATGTTCATTTGCCCAGGTAATCTGTGCTTCAGTAACGGGGGAACAACTTCCTGAAACAACCAGCAATGGTGTGGCTTTGCCGGGAGATGGCCATTCACTAACGGGCTGCAGTAACCCGGTTGCATTCCAGTATTTACCCAATGCCATTTCTATTCCCGATGAACCAACTGAAAATAATGGTTCAATGCCTTGTTGCTGTTGGTCGATCCATTCACCGACATTTAATAACTGTTCATCATACAATGCGTCGATCAATATAACTTCTGCATCTTGGTCCTTAGCATTCATTTCACCGACCGGCTTTTTTAAATCAAGAATATCAATCAGTCCCATCTTCTTATTGGTCTGGTTTCCTAAATGTAAACGCAGATCACTTTCATGAGCAGGTGTGACAGGATGTTTACTCATAGAAGGGTGACGGTCTAACCGATAAATATTTCCATTGTCCAAAGTGCCGAGGCCTGCAAATAAATTTCCGAAAACGCAATAGCGGCTGAGTGAAGGTGTGCCACCCAATACCGGAATAATTTTGTTATTAAATATAGTTGCGCCGCAATCAATTGCAATCCCGATGCTACCGGTTTCAGGCGAGGAATCAAATGTTGAACATACTTTATAGTGAACATGTTTGATTCCAATAGATCTGATCTGTTCAAATGCATTCAATAAAATCTTTTCCATTTCAGGCGGCGCCAATGAACGCGTTTTGCCTGCAATGCCAAAGACATTCAGATCGGGATAAGCCTGCAGCCGCGCTGCTGTTGGCGGTTCTATGAACAGGATAGCTTTTGCACCGGCACGGCAAATAAATTCCAGTGCATCGGTTGAGCCGGTGAAATCATCTCCGTAGAATGCCAATAATATTTGTTCTTTATTTATCAAATGTTCAATTGTTAGATAGTTGAATTGTTTTGTATCAATGATCCATTTGCGGGCTCAATAGTATTACTAACGTACAAGTGAGTGACACAACCGAAGCTGAATAGTATTACCTAAGCCTGTCAAAAAAAAGAAACTACAGCTTTCCAAATTTCTCAACTGATTTTGCAAACTCAGGATGTTGATCTGCGATTTCTTTTATAGTCATGCCCGCAATTGCACCTTCCCATGCCTGATGCAATGCCTTTACCCCCGCTGCCGCGCCCATCGGATGCGCCATGATTCCACCACCTGCCATGTATAAGAGGTCAATGGTTTTGGTTCGCCGGAATGTTTCTGGTGCCTGTCCGCCCCATTGTCCTGATGAAACTACCGGTAAAGGACGTTCCTGTTCCGACATAGATTCAAGACATGAATTAATAGAATTCACAACAGAATCGTCAGTCTCCCAAAATTTATTGTTGATCCCATTTACATGGATCTGATCAACGCCAGTGAGCCGCCATAATTTCTGATACGCCCTAAAATCAATGCCCAGCAAGGGATGCCGGTTAAGCATTCCCCAACCATTGCGGTGACCATGAATTGCTAATTCATGTTGATCGCAGATCTTTTTTGTTGCACTTAATCCAACACTGTTCAGACTGATCATCGCACAAGTTCCACCGGCTTTTATTATTTTTTTATAGCGTTGCAGCATCTCGTCCATATCTCCGCTGATGTTGAATGCATACATTATTTTTTTTCCTGAATGAGACGCATGTTCATTGATCACTTTCATTACAGCATCTACCCTTTCGTCAAATTGAGAATTGGCAGACGCGGAAAGCAGTTCATCATCTTTAATAAAATCGATGCCGGCTTCAGCAAGAATTTTGACCATTGCTGCGGTATCTTCCGGTGTGAGTCCGACACTTGGTTTAATAATGGTTCCGATCAATGGCCGGTTGTAGACATCCGTTAGTTTACGGCAGCCTTCAATTCCGAATGCAGGTCCTTTAAAATGCTGTACATAGTTTTCCGGAAAATCAATGTCCATCAATTTCAGACCGGTGAATTGCTTGATCTCATACAAATTTCCCTGCAATGTAGAAATGAGTACTGGCAGATTGTAACTAAAATTTTCAATGCTCCATGAAACTTTTATCATCGCACGATGATATTTACCGCTCTTACTGACAGCCCCCGGAATTGCAGGATGGTCAACAGTTTCAATGAATTCTACCTGCTCTACTCTTGCAGCAAAACGTTCTTTCAGTGCTGCAGTTTCTCCGGGCACCGGTATAAAGGTCCCGGAAGATTGTTCACCCGCCAATACTGCTGCAGCTACTGCCGGTTCGAAAGGCGTTTCAATAAAATATGTTGCTGTTATTCTTTCCACTTATTACACTGATTTTAAACACGAATTAAAAAAATTACACGAATTTCAACAATACCGTATTGCCTTTATCAACTACATTAACATTATCAACTTTAGTTCCTGATCATTTTTACTGTCTTGTCAACATCTTTCGCAGCGCAAGGCTTTAAATAAAAACTATAACTATAAGCCTGAGATTTTACCTGATATTGTTCCAGTGGCGCTGCTACTTCACTCCAACTGTCATTTCCTCCAACACCCATCTGAACAAGATCAATATTCAATGTAATGAAGCCTGCATCTTTTAATTTATTGGTATGCCTTGCTGTTTGGATATTCTGTTCAGTATATGGCCATGCACTCATACTTAATAAGCTATCGGCGATCACCAACAGTCCATTATTATTCTTTTTGTTTGACAGATACATCCAGCGAACATCAGTCCTGTTGCCGTTTTCCTGCGGCACCACGTATGGCTCCATGAATTTATTGATGGGCTGTTCATAAATGCCAACATCCGATCCCGAATTTCTGTCGATATAATTTTCAAGCAGTCCTTTTCCATACCACTGAATATTATCATAGCTTTTTTCAATGCCCATCTGCATACCAACTTTGGGAATATTGGGCAGTCCCGGTTTTACATCCAGTGAGTAATTTATTTTAATTATGCCTGCATCATTGATGGTATAGATGACTTTTACTTTTGCACTGTCACTGATCAGCGAATAATTACTGGTAACAATAACGCCATTATTATTTTTACTAACAACAGTACTTAACAGTTTCATATCTCCTGCATACCATTCTTTTAATTTACGCTGTGCTTTCCATCCGCGTTTATCATTATCGGTCAACGGTCTTGTAAAGTGGGGCAACAACGGAGCAAATACCTGTTGTTTATTTTTATATTCGTAAGAAGACAATGCCCCATTATTTCTATCAAACTGTATATTGAAATTATTACCACTTACCTTAATCGAATTTTGTACTTCATTAAATAAAAGCTGGTCTTTAGTAATAGACAGAGGAGCAGCATTTGCTCTTTTCAATTTTAATTCCAACTGATCAGAAGCTATTTCAAATCCTTTGTTAGCCCATGCTACATCATCTGGCAGAGAAAATTTAATGCTGATAAAATATTCCGAGTTTCCTTTTAATACGGGCATAAATTGACCGATGCGAATCGTGGTCTCAGCACCAGGTGCCACGTTCACGGGAGGCAATGCGTTGACTGAAATAATTTTTCCATTTTCTTCCACGATCAGTTTTGCGGAATACTCATTGCCGTTCTTTACTGCTCCGCGATTGGTAACTTTTATAAAATACTGTTCCTTATCCTGCCATTCACATACCAACGGTTGAAACACATGTTTGCATTCATCCATCACTGCTTTGGGCCTTCCGTCTGAAGCCACAACACCTTTGATCGTAAAATCATCAAAATATTTTTCGCCATAATCTCCTCCATACGCATAATATGAAACGCCCGCTGAATCGGTCTTCAGCAAACCCTGATCTTTAAATTCCCAGATGCAGCCTCCAATGATGCGATCCGTTTGCCGCCATTGATCCCAGAAGTCTTTGATGTTGCCGCCGCTGTTGCCCATTGCATGAGAATATTCACAAAAGAAAATGGGACGACGGTCACCGTTAGGTTGTTTGCTCAACAGATCAGCAGTATAGATTGCAGGATACATTCTGCTTATCATATCCACGTAAGGTTGATCGAGTGGATTCTGAATGCGGTGAGAATGATCGTTCGGTTTCAGATATTTAGGATCGGAAGGATCCATATAGCCCTCTTCTTTAGGAGTACCCATTGCCGGCTCATAATGTACTGGCCTGGTAATATCAAAATCGTGCAGCCATGCAGCCATTGCAGCATGATTGGGTCCGCGGCCAGCTTCATTTCCGAGGCTCCAGAAAATGATCGAAGGATGATTCTTATCCCGCAAAGCCATGCGGCTGCTGCGTTCCAGGTACGCGCCTGTCCACGCAGCATCATTACTTAATTTGGAACCAAGACCATGCGTTTCAAGATTCGCTTCATCAATCACCATAATACCGTATTCATCACAGAGATCATAAAAATAGGGATCACGCGGATAATGGCTGCACCGGATACAATTAAAATTAAACCGTTTGATCGTTCTTACATCTTCAAGAATATCTTCCCTGGATAGTGCGTGACCTTTTACCGGATGATGATCAGGCCTGTTCACTCCATATAAATAAGTCAGTTTACCATTGATGAGCAATTTGCTGTTGTCTTTGGAAAATTCTATCGAACGAAATCCCAGCCTGCAGCTTTTAGCTTCGAGTAGATTTCCTGAACTGTCTTCCAATGATAAGACCAATGTATATAAGTTCGGGTCTTCCGCACTCCATTTAGCCGGATTATTTACATTGGTTTCTATTAATCCGAATTTTACGTTATCCAGTCTCGGATAAATTTCATTGATAATAGAATCAACCGGTTTATCCAGTGGCTTTGCAAATACAGGCTGACCATTCCTGTTATACAATTGTACTTTAAGATGATAACCCGGAACTTCTTTACCAGTAAGGTTTTCCATCCGCGGACGGATACTCAGTAATGCGTCTTTATAATTTTTATCCAGTTTGGTCTGATAGAAAAAATCAGCGATCCTCAATTTGGGTTCGGCTTTCAACATTACTTCGCGGTGAATGCCACTCATGCGCCATTGATCCTGATCCTCCAGGAAATAACCATCACTCCAACGGATCACCCAAACAGAAATTATATTTTCACCAGGAATTAAATAAGGCGTGATATTAAATTCAGAAGATAGAAAACTGTCTTCTGCATAGCCGGCAAATTTTCCATTGATCCAGACTTTATATCCCGAACCGACCCCACCAAAATGTAAAGTCACATTCATATTTTTCCAATCGACAGGAACAGTAAATGTTCTTTGATAACAGCCAACGCCATTGTAATCCTGCGGCACATGCGGCGGATTCACAGGCCGGAAAGGATAGACTGCACTTTTATAGATCGGCTTATCATAACCCTGCATTTCCCAGTTGGAAGGCACGCTTATTTTTTTCCAACCTTGTACACGTGCCTTATAAAATTCTTTGGGTTCATCGCCTGGCTTTAAAGCAAAAGAAAAGTCCCAATCACCATTCAATGTCATGTACCTTGATGTTTTACTTCTGTCGCAGGTAACAGCATCAGCAATAGTTGCAAAAGAATAAGAGGTTGCTCTCGATTCATCCCTGTTAATGCCGCTCACAGCAGGATCTTCATAAGGTTCAGTATTATAAATTGATGGAGCATTGGGAATAGCAGCCGGTGTTTTGTCAACGAGTTGAGCCTTCGTCACTGAAGAAATTATGATCGATAAAAAAAGTATGCTGCTAACTTTCATGTAGTAATAAGTTATAAATAGTAGGTTTTAAGTAGCGATTCAACCATTATCAATTATCAACTATCAATTTTTAATTACTAAAGGCATCCACACCGTCATTTCCGAATGCCCCCGGTTGGCCCATGCATAATAAGGGATCAGTCTTATATGAACCGGTTCACCGCCTGTTCTTGAAATTTCTTTATATAAACTTTTGCCCCAATTATTTTTTTCAATCAATGCATTCCCTTCCAATGCAACCGTATTTCCATTATCAATACGCATTGGTTTTGCTGTCAACTTAATATCAGCAGGGATAGCAATGTCAAATACTTTTTTATTTTTTGGCAGATCAGTTGATTCCATACAATACACGACCGGTCCACGTTTGATGGCAACCTGATTACGCGTTTCTTCTACCAGTGGATTCGATTGCATTAAGACCGCAGGCATATCTAAAAACAGTTCGATCTTATCATTCACATTCCATTTGCCATTGATCATTGCGTACTCACCGGCTTTCAATGAAATATCAACCGGAACCTTATTAATTGTAACACTTGCTTTTTTACACCAACCTGGAATACGGAGGTAAAGCGCCATTTCTTTGACAGGAGCTTTTTTAAAACTGATACTGATATTTCCATTCCAGGGATAATCAGTGGTCTGAACAATTTTAATCGCTTCGCCATTTATAGAAGTTGACAGTTCATTTCCTCCATATAAATTTATATACAGTCCATCTTTAGAAATACTGTAAACATAATCACTAACCTCAGTAATGGTCCGCACGACATTCGGCGGACAGCAATTAGATAACTTTATATAAGGTTGTCTGCCGCCTTCCCATCGCATCTGGTAAGGATAATCGTCAGAAGCTGCAAGCGGATTCGTATAAAAAAAATTATTTCCGTTCAAACTAACGCCGGACAACACACTATTGTATAATTCAAGTTCGATCATGTCTGCATACTTGGCATCACCCGTAAGCTGTAACATACGCCAGTTCCACAATACATTGCCAACATTAGCGCAGGTTTCATTGTGTGCAGTCAGATTCGGCAATTGATAATCTTTCCCATAAGCCTGCTGAATCCGCTGAATAGAATCTGGTTTATAAGATAATCCTTCCGAAGATAGTCCGTCATACAACGCACCACAGCCACCGGTGATATATAATTTATGATCCACCACATCATCCCACATCAGGTCGAGTGTTGACAATAAAGAGGTATCGCCAGTCTCTGCATAAACGTCAGCTACACCTGCAAACAAATAATTCGCTCTGACTGCATGGCCATTTACTTTTTTCATCTGCCGGAATGGAACTCTGTCTGAATTGTCATCGGTTCCTTCTGACATACCGCGTATGTCAATTAATTTTTTTACAAGATCAAGGTATTTTTTTTCATGAGTTGTTCTGTACAATTCTGTGATGCCCATATAATGCGAGGGGCAGATGGCATTACGCGCCTGTTCCGGCGTGGCATGATTATAAAATCCAATCAGGAAGTCTGTCGCTTTTTTTGCAATATCGAGTAAAGATGTTTTTCCTGTTGCACGGTAATGAACACAGGCTGCTGTCATCAAGTGTCCGAAATTATAAGCTTCGAAACTGAGTTTATCATCAAACATTTTTTCCTGACCTGTTTTCTTTTGTTCAATGATTGATTTCGTATAAATATATCCATCTGCTTTCTGCGCCTTTGCAATCACTGCGATCGCATGATCCATCAGTTCATCCAGGTGTTTGTCTTTGGTCATTGCATACATGCCCGCAACGGCTTCTAATGTTTTATAAAAATCCCCGTCATGAAAAGATGGGCCTTTGAATTTTCCGGTATCCAGGCCCGCAGCTATTTCAAAATTTTTAAATGCATGACTGAGTTGCGCATCATTATAAGTACGCCAAAGGTGCGGCACCATTGAATCGCGGCAGATGGCAAAACGTTCTGCCCAAAATCCTTTTGTCCATTGAACATCACCCATATCAACAGCGGCTAATTTTGTGTAGGCGCTGGATCCGGTATTGGTTATCCCTTTTTGCTGTGCATTCAGCAGCATTGACCAAAAGCCTGCGATCAACATCAATCCATATCTTAACCTCGATATTCTCATTTATTATCTTTATTGAAATAAGTAATGGAATACAATTTATCTTTTTCCATTGTCACTTCATACATATTGTTTCCTTTGGGAATAATATTCATATCCTTTCCCGAAGGTTTGGAAGTACTTTTAAAAATAAGTGTGCCGGTTCCCGTTGCTGATTTTACTTTAATATCTGTGTTGCTGCAATACACTTCGATGTCACCATTTGGTGTGGGAACCTTTCCTTCCATCCATTTGAGCCCGCCCAGCTTTGGTTCAATGGAATAGGTTTCATAACCCGGCAATGTTGGTTTAACCCCGAGATAATATTTTCCCAGGAGATAAATGGGACTTGCGCCCCATGCATGACAAAGACTTTTTCCATATTTTCTTCCATACATCGCGTAATGATCTGCACCACTCTTTGCAGGATTATATTCTTCCCAAAAAGTTGTCGCCCCTAAATTCAGCATACCGCCCCAATAATCTTTCATTTGTTTTAAAACATAAGATTGTTCACCCATTGAACACAGCGCTTCCAATTCATAAAAGTGCATGTAAGGTGTTGTTATCTTTTGAATAGAATCATTGAGCAACACATGTTGCTTTACGCCCTGCTTCTGTTCTTCTGTAAAATAATTAAAGAAGATCGCAAACATATTTGAATAACGTGTTACATTTTCTGTAGGCTGACCCTCAATGCGACTGTGTACCAGCGCCTGTTTCTGCTCATTCCAATAGATAGAAAATATTTTTGTTTTCAGATCAGCAGCTAATTTTTTATAATTCACTGCGGCCGCTTCATCTTTTGCAATGTCCGCACAAAGACTCATTGTTTCAAGGCTGCGACACAATAACAATTGTTCAAAACTTACTTCACCTTTCTTGCTGAGTTTATCTGCCCAATCAATAAATATCCAATCGCCCGGAAGGCCCTGCATCAGGCCATTGCTGTTTCTTCTTGACAAACAATATTCCATCAGCGATTGCATACGAGGATAAAATTGTTTGATGAAAGTTTTATCGCCAGTATATAAATAGTAATCATAAATACCAAGGAACCAGTAAAATGTATAATCCATGATGGTATTGATATGCGCTGTCACCGGATCCTTTCCTCTCAATGCAAGTAATGTTCTCGACACAGTTGCATTATCAAAGTATAGATAATAATTCATCAGGTAACTTTGATAAGCATCACCACTCCAGACCCAACGATCTCTTTTTATACCATCAATAAAAAATTCGCGGGTATTAAGATGCAAAGTATATTTAGCTACGTCATAGATTTTATTGATGAGTTCATCTGAGCAATGGAAGCTGCCTCTTTCTTTTACAGGAGCATATTCATACAGCATGGAAACAGAGTCGATACTGATACCTTCATCATATTGCACATTCACATACCGGAAAGCTTTTGACAGCAACATCACCGAATCGGTTTTATTAACGTTTTGCTGAAAGTCAATCCTGTCAAGGGTCATACAGTCTTCCGGCGAGGAAGCTTCTTCTTTCGATTCGCCATAATAAATATTAATTTTTCCTTTGCCTTTGATGCCATGCAGTTTTACAAAAC
The DNA here is from genome assembly GCA_040003235.1 of Ferruginibacter sp. Classification (GTDB taxonomy): domain Bacteria; phylum Bacteroidota; class Bacteroidia; order Chitinophagales; family Chitinophagaceae; genus Ferruginibacter. The sequence continues at coordinate 11,816 of JBDUCW010000107.1, forward strand.
CAAAAGTTTCCTGGCCAAAATCTGCAAACAAAGTATGTTGACCTTTTGTTACATTAACTGCCGGCTTTGCTGTTACCGGCAATTTGAATTTTGATGGAGGCAATGCTGGATCATTAAAATTCCAACTGCCGGCATTGAGCCATTTGGTTGCGGATATATCAGAAGTCTTTCCTGTTTCGTCGATCCATTCTTTATCTTCAAAAGTTACGAGCCATGATGAATCCGATACGATAGTTTTTCCCTGAACAAAAATTGCAGGAACGTTTGCCTGGTTATAAACTTTTACATTGATCTTATGTTTTCCTGCGGGCACCGTGATCATTCGAGGATTTCCTTCAAAGGCATTGCCATCCAGCTTTACATTATAATTTCCTTCCGCATACAATACAACATTTTCAGGTTGAGAAAGATTAAATTCTTTATGAAAATCCATCAGGTTGTAGTGCGCATCCATTTTCCAGAATGGAGGAAAAAAAGTATTGCGGTCAGTACGACGGTTCTGCATTTTATTGGCGAGGTCAATTTCAAAATCGCCGGGATACCAGATCCATGTCTGTGCAATAGAGATTAACCGCAAAGACACGAAGGCGCAAATAAGCAAACTTGTTTTTAAAAATCCCCGACTTGGCGACTTGGCGGTAAATCTTTTCTTATTCATAATTAATGTCCGTTGAAGATGATGTATAATGCGATGATCACAATTCCTAACAATGCAAATAATATTTTTATCTGGCGGTCAGTTTTGGGCAATTGATTTTCTTCTATTTTGGCCTTCACTTTATTTTTATCCAGCAAAGAAATAATAATGGCTGATACAAAAAGTAATAAAAACAAATAAAAGGAAATCAAAAAATAATGCGGCCACCAGGTGTTTTCGCCGGTTTTAATATTTGGTGGCAATATCCATAAATTTAATGCACCGGTAAAAAGGCTGATGAATGAACCCACTGACAAAATCAAATTAACCGCCAGCTTTGTTGTGCCTTTCCAAAACACACTCAATAAAAACGTTACCGCTAATGTCGGTGCCAGGTAACCTAATATTGACTGAAAAATATCGAAGAGTGTTTTTCCTTTTATATTGTCTAATGCAATTGCCATTAAAACCGCCATGATACAACCGGCAATTACAACCAGCCTGCCTACGTTTATCTGTTGCTTGACTGTTGAATTTTTATTGATATTATTTGCATAAATATCTTTTGTAAAAACTGTACTCAAAGCGTTCAATGAAGATCCGATCGTTGCCACCAGCACAGCGATTAACACGCATATCACCAAACCATTTAGTCCAGAAGGAAATAAATTAGTGACCATAGTCATGTAGGCCAGTTTATCATCACCGAGATTTGGATACAACACATAACAGATAATACCGGGCAATATAAACATGGGCAATGCCAATACCTTGAGCCAGCCAATAAAATTAATTCCAAGTTGACCCTGTTTCAAATCACGTGCACCTAATACGCTTTGTACCATGCTTTGATCAGTACAAAAAAAAGCAACTGCAGAAACGGGATACCCCAATAAAATTGCATGCCATGGATAATGAGGATCCGAAACGGGCTTGGTAAGATTCCAGAAGTGCGCAGGCGTTTTAGCGGCAAGTGCAGCGATGCCACCAATTTTTTGCAAGCCAAGATACGTCAATGTGAGTGACACGATGATCAACAGGATCATCTGAAACACATTCACTTTCGCAATAGCTTTCAGTCCACCCATGTATGCAAATAAACCTGAAAAAGCAACGAGTACAATGGTTGATTCCCACATAGGAATACCAAGGATCTGCCGAACCAGTATACCACCACTGAACAAACCCAGCGACAGCCAGCTGATTAATATTTTTATCAACGCATAGCCCGCAAGAATATCCTGTGTACTTTTTCCATAACGCTTGCCCATGAATTCAGGCATCGTGGAAACCTTACTGGCAATATATCTCGGTGCAAAAACCAATGCCAACAGCAAAAGAAAAATGAAAGCATACCATTCAAAATTAGCGCCCACAATACCGGCACTGTAACCGATACTTCCAAAAGCAAGCAATGATGAAGGGCCTACATTGGTTCCCCACATATTGAAGCCGATGTTGTACCATTTCAAAGAATTGCCCGCCAGAAAAAGCGTTTCATCTTTTTTCTTTTTACCAAAACTTGCTTTAAATCCAATGATCAGCAGGATCAGAAGATATGCAGCAATGATAATAAAGTCAACAGGCCTGAGTTTATCGAGGATATTATTCATGCATGTTTATTTTGTACTGCCGTTGGTTAATCCGAATTCATTCAGGATGTCTTTTACTTTTACAGGCAACCCTGTCTGTAAACTTTTATCCATTGCTTTCAATACCGCGATCGTACCAATGCCTTCACGCATATCGGGATATGCCGTAAAATTCTGTTCGATGGAATCAGCAAAATATTCCAGGTAATTCTGGTATTCACCGGCGTGATGCGTTTTCCCTTCGAAGCGGAAATAATGGCGTAACTTATTTTCCCAGGTGATGATCTTTTCCTCTCCGGTATTGGTCGTGACTGCATAACGGAGATCCATATAATCGCCCTGGCTGCATCCTTCCGTGCCTCTTAAGATGCAACTCATTTCACTGTCACGCATTACAGGTTGTACGGGACCGGTATACACGCCGCTCACTCTTGCAATTCTTCCATCAGTTGCCTTGAATATAAAATGCATGGTGTCTTCATTTTTTAATCCACCCTTTATGCCATTCGGACTCAGCATTCCATAACCCATCACTTCTTCAATGTTGGGAAGATACCATCGCACCAGATCTACAGGATGGCTCAAGCCACCAAACAACCATTTAAAAGTTTTTTCCAGTGACCAGCCTTTTCCTAAAAACCAGCGATGGTCTGCATGATAATAGGCTTCCACTGTTACCAGTTCGCCAATGACTTTATTGTCGAAGTCTTCGCGTTGTTTTTTCATCGGTTCAAAAAACCGGGAACTTTGTCCAACAAATATTTTCCTGCCGGTCTTTGTCTGCAGGTCGAGTAATTCTTTTGCCTGATTCAGATCATCCAGAAAAGGCTTGGTACACACCACATGTTTCCCATGGAGCAATGCCATCTTGATATGTTCCGCGTGCAGATGGTCGGGCGTATAAATCGCTATGACATCAATCTCTTTGTCATCAAGCATGTCTTCGTACCTGGTAGTATAGTTGGTAAAACCAAATTCCTCTCCCCTGCTTCTGCAAATATCTTCATTGATATCACAGATGGTTTTCAATTTCCATTTTTTGCTTTGCAAAGCAGCAGACATGGTACTTCTTCCTTCGCTGATGCCGAGTATTCCGAGTGTTAACATTTCTTTTTTAGTTAAGAGTTAAGAATTATAAGTTCAGAGTTGGAGAAAGAATTTCGAGTATTGAGTTTTTTGACTCATAACTCATAATTCTAAACTCTTAACTCTATTGTGTTTTCCAATTTGAATTCCTTACGGCATTTTCTTTTAATAAATATTGATAAGCTGGTTCGAGTCCTGCATTCTTTTTTACAGTTTCAGCAACTGCAGGTCCATTATTTTCCCAACTGTTGCCAGGTCCGTTTGAATTGCGCATTACTTTTTCTGCCGGGCACCAATTGTTTTTTATGCTGATGTACGCTGATCCTTCATCCAGATAAAAATAAAACCAGTGATTGGGATCATGCGCATAAGGCGCTTTATAAATTGAATCGATATAATTATCAGAAATGACGGTGCCGGGTTGTGCAGACAACGTATACAATCCACCTACATCATACATGTGTTTGGCGTAGTGATTCACACGGTTTGCATAAATGCGGTTGTTGCGCATGGCATTGATCGTTTTGGTCCAGCCCCAGCCAACACAGATGCCGGAATAAGAAACTTCATTCACTTCATTGTATTCAATATTTATATTTCTTACATAACCCGCGCTGATGCCCACGCAGCCCCAGTCTTCATTGGTAACATCTGTCACCAGGTTATCGATTATATGTGTGTTGCTGCAGATCTCGCGTTC
>JBDUCW010000108.1:0-15821 GCA_040003235.1 Ferruginibacter sp.
CGTAACCCATAAAAAAAGTCCCGCGAAAAAGGCGGGACTAAATGAATTAACAGTACAGAGGTGTAAATTATTCTTCTGTTTTTGTTTCTTCTGCAGGGGCTTCTGTCGCCGCGGCGGCAGGTGCAACTCTTTTTACAAACGGCACATTGCGCTTTTCTGTACGAACTCTTTTGTGTTCGGTCTGGCGCTTTGCTACGTGTGCATCATGTTCTACGCTCCACTTGGTGAACTTTTCCATTGCAGTTGCTTCGTCGAACAATCCCATTCCTACACCACGCAATAAATGTTTCAGGTACAATACACCTTTGAAAGAAAGGATGCGACGTACAGTATCGGTGGGCTGGGCGCCTTTTTGCAACCAATCCAACGCTCTCTGACGATCGATCTGCACTGTTGCAGGAACCGTTTGAGGATTGTACGAACCTAACTTCTGGATGAATTTACCGTCGCGTGGAGCACGGGCATCGGCAACTACGATGAAATAGAATGGCCTTTTCTTAGAGCCATGACGTTGCAGTCTCATTTTTACCATAAAAATTGAAATTTTTTGGCTTGTGAATAAATAGGGTTTATTTCCTCTACGATTAGAGGAAAGCGAAGATAACAAGCGGGTTATTATTTTCCAAAAAAATACTGTTGAATGATTTTCACAAAACGGGAACTGATGTTAAAATAGTATAACTACTATCTTTTCATGCCTGGCATTCTTCCCATCGGCATTTTATTCATGGTTTTCATCATGGCCTTCATCTGATCAAACTGTTTAAGAAACTGGTTCAGTTCTACGAGATCTTTACCGCTTCCTTTTGCAATACGTGCTTTCCGGGAAGGATTGATCAGGTCTGGATTGCGACGTTCCTGCAGGGTCATGGAATTGATCATTGCTTCAATGCCTTTGAATGAATCATCATTGACATCAACATCTTTGATCTGTTTGCCCACACCCGGAATCATGCCCATCAGGTCTTTCAGGTTACCCATTTTTTTGATCTGCTGTAATTGTGTTTTGAAATCTTCAAAATCAAATTGATTTTTACGGATTTTTTTCTCCAGTTTGGCGGCTTCTTTTTCATCAAACTGTTCCTGTGCTTTTTCAACAAGACTTACAATATCACCCATACCGAGGATACGTTGCGCCATACGTTCCGGATAAAATACATCGAGTGTATCCATCTTTTCACCGCTGCTTGCAAACTTAATGGGTTTGTTCACGGTGTATTTGATAGACAATGCCGCACCACCTCTTGTATCGCCATCAAGTTTGGTTAACACTACACCAGTAAAATCCAGGCGTTCATTAAATGCAGCGGCTGTGTTGACCGCATCCTGACCGGTCATGCTGTCTACCACAAATAATATTTCATTGGGATTGACAGCAGCTTTTACATTGGCCACTTCATTCATCATCACTTCATCCACTGCCAAACGGCCGGCGGTATCGATGATGATGACATTTTTATTTTTTGATCTTGCTTCTTTGATGGCAGCCTGTACAATGGAAACGGCATCTTTATTTTCACGATCAGAATAAACATCAACGCCGATCTGTCCGCCCAAAACTTCTAACTGATCAATCGCAGCGGGACGATAAATATCTGCTGCTACAAGCAATGGGCTTTTTCCTTTTTTTGTTTTAAGATAATTGGCGAGCTTACCGCTGAAAGTTGTTTTACCACTACCCTGCAGGCCTGCAATTAAAATGATGGCGGGATTACCGGTGATATTGAATTCACTTTCGCTGCCGCCCATGAGTTCGGTGAGTTCATCCTGAACGATCTTCGTCATCAATTGCCCGGGACTCACGGCAGTCAACACTTTGGCGCCAAGTGCTTTTTCTTTTACAATATCTGTAAATTCTTTGGCGATCTTATAATTCACATCGGCATCCACCAATGCGCGGCGGATATCTTTAATGGTATTCGCAATATTTAATTCGGAAATGCGAGCCTGACCTTTGAGGTTCTTGAATGCACTTTCTAATTTTTCACTTAAACTCTGAAACATAACTATCAATTAAAAAAGCCCACTAGAGGTGAGCTATGAATTAATTAAGAATTAATAATTAAGAATTAATAATTCCTTTGACTTGTAAAACTGTTGTTTTAATATAACACTGTAATGAAATGAAAAAATCATTAATCATTAATTGTTAATCATTAATTTTCTATTGCGCCTTCTACCAATACTGTTGTTTTGTTATTGATCACTTCTACAAAACCACTTTGGATGGAATAAGAACTGGTTGAAGTTTTGTCTTTTAAGATTTTCAGGTTGCCTGCTTTCAGTGCACTTACCATTGGTGCGTGACGGTCGAGCAATTCAAAAGAACCGCTGATGCCCGGCAACTGAACACCGTATACTTCACCACTGAAGATCTTTTTTTCCGGAGTTAAAATTTCTAAAGTCATACCCTGTCCCCTAAAGGGGAACTTGATTTGTTGGTTAATAATATTTTTTGTTACACTCTTCTAACGACTGCTCCGATAAAAGTCCAGCAGCGATATGCCGTACAAGAGAGTGACACAACGATGTTGAGCAATGCTGCCTTCGATGGTTAACAAAAAAAGAACTTATAAAACAGAAGCCTGCGAATCTGTAATGCTAAAGCGACCTAAGTTCCCCTTTAGGGGACAGGGTTTATGCATTCGCCTGCTCCATCAGCTTCTTACCTTTTTCAATTGCATCTTCTAATGTTCCTACGAGGTTGAATGCTGCTTCAGGATATTCATCCACTTCGCCATCCATGATCGCGTTGAAACCGCGGATCGTGTCTTCGATCGGAACCAATACACCTTTCAGACCGGTAAACTGTTCAGCCACAAAGAAAGGCTGACTTAAGAAACGTTGCACTTTACGTGCACGGCCTACAGTCAGTTTATCTTCATCACTCAGTTCATCCAGACCAAGAATGGCAATGATATCCTGCAATTCTTTATAGCGTTGTAAAATTAATTTTACCCTGTTTGCTGTATTGTAATGTGCTTCACCAACAATCTGTGGAGTCAGAATTCTTGAAGTAGAATCCAAAGGATCTACCGCAGGATAGATACCCAGATCGGCAATCTTACGGCTCAATACCGTTGTGGCATCCAGATGCGCAAATGTTGTTGCCGGAGCCGGATCGGTCAGATCATCCGCAGGTACATACACCGCCTGAACGGAAGTAATTGAACCATTTTTGGTAGAAGTGATACGTTCCTGCATCAGACCCATTTCAGTTGCCAGTGTTGGTTGATAACCCACCGCTGATGGCATACGACCTAACAACGCCGATACTTCAGAACCAGCCTGTGTGAAACGGAAGATATTATCTACGAAAAACAAAATGTCTTTTCCCTGTCCTGTTCCATCACCATCCCGAAAATATTCTGCAATGGTCAATCCACTCAAAGCCACACGTGCTCTTGCTCCCGGAGGTTCGTTCATTTGTCCGAATACAAAGGTTGCTTTACTTTCTTCCAGGGCTTTTACATCTACTTTGCTCAGATCCCAGCCGCCTTCTTCCATGCTGTGTTTAAAAGCATCGCCATAATTCATGATACCGGCTTCGATCATTTCACGCATGAGGTCATTTCCTTCACGGGTACGTTCGCCTACACCTGCAAACACGGAAACACCATTATACGCTTTCGCGATATTGTTGATCAGTTCCTGGATCAGTACTGTTTTACCTACCCCTGCACCACCAAACAATCCGATCTTACCACCTTTTGCATAAGGTTCGATCAGATCGATTACTTTGATACCGGTAAATAATATTTCAGAAGCAGTACTTAAATTTTCAAATAAAGGCGGCATGGAATGAATCGGACGGCCATTGGTTTTATCAACCTGTGGCAAACCATCAATTGCATCTCCGGTTACATTAAAAAGACGGCCTTTGATAGCATCGCCGGTAGGCATAGCGATGGGCTTGCCGGTATCTGTAACAACAGTTCCGCGAACAAGACCTTCTGTACCATCCATTGCGATCGTACGGACACTGTCTTCACCAAGATGCTGCTGAACTTCGAGCACCAGTGTATCACCATTTTCACGTTTTAACTCAAGGGCGTTTAGAATCTCGGGCAACTTGCTGTCGCTGTCGAACTGAACGTCCACCACAGCGCCGATGATTGCTTTTACTTTACCGGTATTGGCCATAAAAAATTCGTTTTTTAAGAGCCGCAAAGGTAAGGCAGGAATTGTAAAATAAGAAATGTAAAATAAAGAATGTATAAAGATGAGTGGAATCTCCCGGAAGCCGCGCTGTGAGCCCCTTTCGGGAACTCCTATCATCGAAAAACAATAAAATACCCTCCATTGGGTATGTAGCCGGATAACAGCAAAGTTATTTTTGTAAGATCAAATCATAATATGAGAAAATATTTTTTAATTATTCTTGCATTTACGATTACCTGTACGCAGGCTCAGAAAAAAACTCCTGTATTCTTAAAGGCAGGCTTTGGTATCAGCAATGTAAAACTCAACAGCGGAAAGACCAGCCTGGATTTTGGTTACAGTATTGGTCTGGAAAAATATTTAAAGCTTTATAAGACCATTATGCTGAATCCAGACTTTTCTTATGAAAAGACAGGATATGATAATTCAGGTTCCAAAGTAAAAGTAAATTATATCAACTTTGCCCTGCCGGTTATGCTGGATGTAACTGCTATGTTTGATGATGAAGACGATCCCAGCGATGAGAATTTTTCATTGATGGCTGGTGTGGGACCTTTTGCAGGGTATGCAGTATCGGGCAACTATACAATTGCAACCGGTGATAAAAAGTCCATCAGTTTTGGAAATGGAGCAGCCGATAATCGCAAACCTTATAATGCAGGTCTTATACTTAAATCAGGATTTCGTGTAAAGAAAATTTTCTTCGGCACCCAATATAATATCGGCTTTACCAATCTTGTTCCGAAAGACCGGATCACGAACGGAGCTTCAATAAAAAGTCGTGACTTCCTGATAGATGTTTCAATAGCACTGAAATAAAAAATAATTTTCTAAGACGACCCTTACACTATGCAGCAACGCCTCTTTTACCGGAGGCGTTTTTTTTGGGACACAGAGTTTTAAGAAAGTTTAAGTTTGTGGTTTGTGGTTAAAGAAAACTGCATAACAACTCACCCGTTATTTTTAATTTTTACTTTTAAATTCATTTATGAGTGCAAACAAAAAACCCTGCGGGTAAGTGCAGGGTCTTTCAAAACCAACTGTAAAAAGTTTATTATTTAGGCATCAATACATGATCGATCACATGTATAACACCATTGCTTTGATTAACATCTTTAATCGTGATCATGGCCATACCGCCTTTTTCATCTTTTATTACAAGCCCTTTGCCTTTTTTCATAATCCAGATCTTACCGCCTGCAACTGTGGTGAGCTCTGCGGTACCGTTACCAGCTTTGATCTTGTCCATCAGATCGGAAGCATTTAATTTACCGGCAACAACATGATAGGTAAGAATGCCCTGTAACATTTTTTTATTTTCTGGTTTCAGTAAAGTTTCTACAGTGCCGGCAGGAAGCATGTCAAATGCGCTGTTAACCGGAGCAAAAACTGTAAATGGACCTTTGCTCTGTAAAGTAGCAACCAGGTCTGCAGCTTTAACAGCAGCTACCAATGTTGTATGGTCTTTACTGTTCACGGCATTTTCAACAATGTTTTTGCTTGGATACATGGCGGCTCCACCAACTTCAACTGTAGTTTCCATTTGTGCAAATGAAACAGTTGTGATGAATGCAGCTGCTGCTGCGAAAATTAATTTTTTCATGAGTGTTGTTTTAATTTTTTTTTGAATGATTTTGTAATATCAATTACGGCTTATGGTTACCGTTGGATTTTTTTGAGCAATATTTTTTTGTAGCGAAGGCATTGAAAATTTCCAGGATAGAAATAATACGATCGAAAAAAAATAAATCAATTTCTGTACTTCACGTAATCGCAATGATCCACATTCTGCAAATAAAAATCCCGGCATAACCGGGATCAATTTTTTCTATTTTAATTTGTAAAATCTAAATTACCTTTCCTACTACCATTACTTCTGTAGGTTTCGTTTTTTCAGGACCGGCATCTTCCAGTGAAACTGCAAATGCATCTGCCTTGCCAAAACTTTTCATCTTCTGAAGATGCACTTTCTTTCCACCGATTTCCAGATTGATCATACCACCACTTACCGGAGCTCCATTTACAATTCCCCAGAACTGGTATTGTTTACCGGGCGGTGCAGGCGCGAGATAAGATGGATCGATATAAACATCAGCAGTATTTTTCATCCAGTAAATTCTTGCAGCGCCATCCGGCGCAGTAGCTGTTTTATCAAGCGACACCGGCGTTGCTTTTGGATCAGACATTATATTCATGTCATTGTGCATGCCTTCCATGTCTTTATTCATTGACGCCGCAAGATCTTTCTGTTGTTGTAATTCGGTACTTGCAGTTTCGTATTTATTATAATAGCGATAATTAAAAAACATACTTCCAATCAAAAGGATAATGCTTGCAGCAGCCGCATATTTCCAGGAAGGAGAAATTGTATACAGTTTACCGGTTGTTTTCATTTCTGTAACTACCGGTGCTTTTGCTTCCTGTCCTTTTATCTGCGCAAATATTTTTTCCTTTACCGAAGCATCAGGCGTAATGGCATTCGCCCGGGCATATTCTTCCAATCCTGACTCGATAGCTGCGATCTCCGCTTTTATTTCAGGATATTGATCGGCCCATTGCTCTACCTGTAATGTTTCTTCCGCTGTTGTAAGACCCATTACATAGAGTTCAGGTAATCCGGATGATATGATTTCGTTTACGTCCATTTTTAATTATGCTGTAACATTTTTCGTAATTCAATTATAGCCGACCGCATTCTTGTTTTAACCGTTCCCAATGGAATTCCCATTTCTTTGGAAATTTCATCCTGTGTATATCCGTTGAAATATGCGAGGTCAATAATTGTGCGCTGTTCGGGCTTAAGATTTGCAAGTTGTTTTCTCATACCCATCGCATCAAACCGTTCAGCTCCCTGTGTTTCATCTCTGAAATTACTTACGGAATTTTCATCCGCAGAGATTTTCTTTTGCTTCTTGTAGCCCTTACTCCGGAGTGTATCTATCGTCAGGTTCCTGGTAATGTTCAGTATCCATGTAAACAGGCGGCCTTTACTGTTATCATAATTCGCAAAGTTATTCCATATTTTCACAAAAGCTTCCTGCAGAATGTCTTCACATAATTCGCGGTCTTCCACCATTCTGTAGATCACGCCATTGAGAGCACCGGCATAATTATCATACAGATATGCGAATGCCTGCTGATCTTTCCGGCGCAGCATCATAACCAGTTCTTCTTCAGTATATTTTTTTAATTCAGACAGGAACTTTTTTTTATATGCCCGAAATTAAAGGAATTTTACAGAAAACAGATAAATTGTATTTTATAAAAAACAGGTATGGTTTAAAAAACTGCACAGGTCCTTCCTGCGCTTGATATTGAACTCACTGATTTTTTTTATAAAGAAAAAACTGGCTTAAATACAGATGCGGAACTGCTGCCGATCGGTATTGTTCATCCAATGTTAAACTGGAACCATGGAAGATGAAAGAATTCTGTCTGCTGGACATTAATGGTGACCTGTTGAGGTTTGGAGAGATAGCAGCGAACATTTAAAAATCAGAAATATTAATTGCCGCTTATAAATGGAAAACATTGTGATAAAAAATATTCAGGAACAGGATGATACAGCGTTGGCGAAGATCATCCGCGCAGCATTAGAAGAATTTAAAGCCAATAAACCCGGCACTGTTTATTATGATGAGACCACGGATCATTTATCCCGTGTATTTATGAAACAGGGATCTGCTTATTTTACTGTATTTCTGAATGAAAATATAGTGGGCGGTTCCGGAATTTATCCAACAGATAATCTCCCGCACGATACCTGTGAACTGGTGAAGATGTATCTTTCTCCGCTTGCGCGGGGAAAAGGTCTGGGCCGAATGTTGATGCAAAAATGCCTGCAGGCTGCTACAGAACTGGGTTATAAAAAAGTATACCTGGAAACAATGCCCGAACTGATCAACGCTATTCCAATGTATGAAAAATTCGGTTTTAATTATTTACCAACTTCAATGGGTAACAGCGGCCATACCGGTTGCGGACTCTGGATGATCAAAGAACTGGAAGCTGATACCGCATCATAGATATTTTATTCTATGGATTTATAAATCGTCCGCATCCAACTGCCCGATATGAAATTTTTATTCTCCCTTATTTTTTGTATGTTCTTATTTTCCTGCGGACATAAAACAATAAAACCTCTGGCAAATATTCCTGTAATTTCTTCAGCAACAACTTTTCAAAAAAATTACAGCATTTCAAAAAAAGAAATTACAAACCTGAAACAGGCGAACCGCTTCAGCTGGAAAAAAATGCCTCCCGAAACAAAGCAAAAAATATTCAGTAAAGCAGTGGTGGAAACAATTATTCCGGCATGGATCGGTACAGACTGGAGTTTTAACGGCATCACACAGATTCCGGGCAAGGGAAGCATTGCCTGTGGCTATTTTGTAACGACCGTATTGCAGGATGCAGGACTGCATCTTGCAAGAATAAAACTGGCGCAATGTCCTTCTGAAGAAATGATCAGGACATTGGTTCAGTCAGAATATATCCATCGGTTCAGTAATATTCCAATGAATGATTTTATTGCGGCCATACAGCAGCAGGGCTACGGACTTTATATTACCGGGCTGGACTGTCATACCGGTTTTATTTATAATGACGGGAAAGAAATTTATTTTATACATGCCTGTTATATCGGCGATAAAAAAGTGATCATGGAGAAAGCCGCTACCAGCCTGATTCTGCAACACAGCAAATATAAAATAACAGGGGAAATAAGTGCGGATGAAAAAGTATTAGCGGGCTGGATTGATTGAAGGTTAGATTGATAAATGGTTACATTGTTAAATTGGTATATTGTTAAATTGCCGCATTCTTGTATTAGTGTTTCCACCCGACTTTTCATTTTATAAAATAGGATCCGGGTTGAAGGAATTATCCATTATCCATTATCAATTATCAATTAATAATTGTACTTCATACACCGGACTGAATAAATAGATCTTATTGGTTTTTACTTCGATGCATTTAAACCGCTTACGGACTTTTTCGCCACGTTTAAAAATGCGTCCGCCTTTAATCAGGAACAACGCGCCTTCAGGAACCTGTTCTATTAATGTTATGCCTTCTTTTCCGGCATCATGTTTATGTAAAACGCGCAATAATTTTTCATCTGCGCAACTGCTGGCTGCAGGATTCTGCAATGTGTGCATGAGCGCTTTGTCAATATCAGAAGGAAATATTTTTTTTAAGATGAACTGCGCGAGTATTTTACTGTATTCATTTTTCCATTCTTTACCATGCGCCTGCACCCGGTGGCCATGGCGTTCGTAAGTAAGCAGGTGAGCGAGTTCGTGCAACAGTGTTATAAGAAAGGAATATTTATTAAGATTTCCATTTACACTGATGCGATGATTTTTATCAAAATGGCGATGCCGGTAATCTCCGAGAATACTTGCCCGTTCGCGTGTAATGGTAAGATGCACTTTATAATGCTGCAGGTAATGCATCACGTCTTCCAGACTTCCCGCAGGTAAATAATCCTGCAGCTGCAATAGCGGCGCTTCTTTTTTAGCCATTGGACCGCCGGTTCATTTTCATCATTATCGCTACCTCAACCACCATATAAAGCATATATAAAAAAAGCGAAACGAATACGGCGGGCTTATTTACATTTTTGCCAACAATAAATAAATAAACTCCCAAAGCAACGAGCACCAGGAACATACGGATCATCATGCTTCCCATCACACTTCTGACAAATGCATGTGGATTTTTATTCTTCAACCCTTTCTGCTGAATAAAAAAAGCAACAAAACTCACCAGGAAAAAAAGTAAATTAGCAATCAGCACCACATCCCTGTCGATGCCCCATTTATCGAGCAATGTTTTACCGGAAAGAAAAAATCCGTTTAGAATAATAAAGAGAAAAATCAAAGGAAGTACAGTTTTCTTATCCGGTTTCATTATTTAATTTTAATTATTGATTTACTGCCAAAGCCGGTTCAGCTTTCAATTCTACGATATTGGCCAGTTCTATTACAGCTGTACCCATATGGCATTGTCCATTGAAGGTCACCGTGGGTTCTACCTGTAATTTTCCCGCATGAATATCACCTTTTACAATTGCATTGCCGCGCAGATGAAGCAGGTCGGTGATCCTGATACTGCCGCTTACTTTACCTAAAAGATCTGCCTGCTGGCCCTGAACATTTCCTTCAACAATTCCTTCAGGCCCAATGAGGATCTTTGCACTTCCGCTGAGATTACCATTTAGAATACCATCGATACGGATATCGCCATTGGTTTCAATATCGCCGTTGATAATGGTACCTGCGCCGATAAGGCTGTTAGCGCCCGCAGATATATACACAGGCGATTTGGTTTTTGTGTTAAACATGATGTTGGTTTTAATTAAAAGATATATTGAGAGATTTTTAAATCAATAATAAAAACAACCATCTGCTATTCATTATTCCGTACTGTTCTCTGCGTTGGGCAGACTCAATTTGGTTGTGTCCAGTCTCGTAACTTTTCCTTCCATTACTTTTTTAAGATGCTCCAGTTGCTGGTGCTCATAGAACTGTGCCTTTTCAACAGAATCCGTGCGCATTTTCAGCGCTTTGAATTCTTTTATCTGTTTTACGTCGCCGTAACCAACACCTGGTAAATAATATTTTAATGGCGTAAAGGCAATAAGGGCAATGATCAATCCTGCAAAAAGAACAAAGAGGGAACTCATAGCAATATATACACTTACGCGGCTGAGCCGGAACTTCACCACTTCCTCATAAGTGTCTTCGTTCATTACCACTAACCGGTAACGATTGCGCAGGCGTTTTAGTGTACTGTTTGCATCAATTTTAATCACATCATTTGCTTGAACGGTTGAAAAAATCCTAACCGGAGGTTAAAAATAAGAAACACAGGCTATTATCCTAACTATTTGGCAAAAAAAACCGATATTTATCGCTGATTATTCAACAATACCCCATGTTTAAAAGGAAGCTAAGGATTATCTCTGTATTATCTGTACTCTGTTCGCTCTGCTTCAGTAGTATTGCACAACCACCCACCTGGACATTCGAACCTTTCGGTAACGAAAAAAAACCTGAAAAATTTGAAACCAGGAAACTCGGTTCAGAAAAAACTGCGGATAAAAATTTTAAACTGCCACGGCATTTTTTACAAAACACCGTTTCGCATTATAATTATTATTTCAATGCCAATAATAAACTGAATGCGGTTGTAGACAGAGCGTGCCTGTCTAACCATGATGACTATTCCAGGTTACTCAGTTTTTATCCTTACAGTTTAGAAAATACTTCTACGCAAAAAACTGAACTGGATTCTGTTATTGATAAATGTACAGCCGGGATTTTACTGCACGATCTGCGCAGTGATTGGGTTGATAATCTTTATCTGCTGATCGGGAAATCATATCTTATGCGCAAGGACCTCGACTCTGCGGTAATGACATTCCAGTTCATCAATTATAATTTATTCCCCCGCAAAAAACACGAAGACGATAACCGCATTGTTGGTACACGTGAGGAAGAGGCTCCCAGTGCGATCAGCATTGCCAACCGCGAAAAAAGAAACCTGCTGCAGAAAACATTTTCACGGCCACCCAGCCGCAATGAAGCATTGGTGTGGTTGACCAGGTCATTGATTGAACAGGAAGAGTACAGCGAAGCAGCCGGTATCATCAATACATTGCAGACGGATCCCAATATGCCCAAGCGACTCATTCCTTTCCTGGAAGAAGTGGATGCTTACTGGTTTTTAAAACAACATATTTATGACAGTGCCGCTGTGCACCTGGAAAAAGCACTCAGTAATGCCGACACAAAGCAGGATAAGAGCCGCTGGGAATTTTTACTGGCGCAATTATTTGAAATGAGCGGCCGCTTTGACGACGCATCGGATTATTATGATCGCGCAAGCAAACACACCACAGACCCACTGATGGATATTTTTGCAAAATTGAACCAGGCAAAAATGTTGCGCAACGATGGTAACAGCAAAGAGATGGATAATAATATCGACCGGTTGCTGCACATGTCAAAAAAAGATAAGTTTGAAACTTACCGCGATATTATATTTTATTCTGCAGGTGATATTGCGCTTCAGAAACCTGATACGGCAGCTGCATTATTGTATCTGAATAAAAGTCTTCATTATAATGAGAACAATGTTTCTTATAAAAACAAAGCATTTTTAAAACTGGCAGACATTGCTTACAACCAACGGAGATATAAGGATGCATATTCTTATTACGACAGTCTGCAAACAGGCGATAGTTCAATTCTTGCAGAGCGGCTCAATGAAATTCAGACAAGAAGAACTGCGCTTTCAAAAATTGTGGGCAAACTTGCCATTGTAAACAGGGAAGACAGTCTTCAAAAAATTGCAGCTATGACTGCCACTGACCGCGATGCATTTATAAAAAAGATGCTGAAAAGATTGCGCAGAGAAAAAGGTTTAAAAGAAGATGATACAAATACAGGCTCGCAATTAATTACATTTGACAATAACAATAAGAATCAACCTGTAGACTTGTTTCCAACCAACACAAAAGGTGATTGGTATTTTGATAACAGTTCGGCAAAAGGAAAGGGCTTCAGCGATTTTAAGAGCAAATGGGGCAACCGCAATAATGTAGATAACTGGCGCAGGCAGGCAGCTTCCAACCAGGCTGCAAATATAAATTTCGGCAATCCTGCAACTGATGCTAAACTTCTTGCGAATGGCATTGATCCAAGTAATCCGCGGGATGGAAGTAAAAAACTTGCAGCCAATCCTACCGCAGCCGGAGGCCAGGAAATCAATTATGATGAGCTGATAAAGGATGTTCCGCTTACACCTGAAAAACTTGCTGCAAGCAATGAAATGCTTTCGCAGAATTTATTTGAGTTAGCTAAACTGTATCAAAACGAATTGCAGGATTATCAACAGGCCATCATTACTTATGAGGAATCGTTGCAACGTTATCCCGACAGGTTATATGATGGTGAATTATATTACGGATTGTATTACTGTTATACGCAACTGGGCAATACTTTAAAAGCCAATAATTATAAAAGCCTTTTGCTGTCAAGATTCACCAACAGCAAAGCTGCTAAAACTATAAGCAATCCTGCAGCACTCGATCCCAAAACACAGAATCCTGCAGCTACACAGAAATACAATGACATTTACAGTCTGTTCATTGAAGGAAATTTTGATGAAGCCATTGCACAAAAAACAAAGGCTGATAGTGTGTATGGCACCAATTACTGGACACCGCAACTGCTTTACATAGAGGCAGTATATCATATCAGGCAGAAGGACGACAGCACTGCATTAAAAGTGTTGCAAAGTATTATCACGCTATATCCGGGAACAGGACTTGCATTGAAAGCCAACAATCTGATAGAAGTATTGGGCCGCAGAAAACAGATTGAAAAATATCTTACCGATCTGAACATCACAAGAACTCCTGATGACAGTACGATCGTTGTACCCGGCAATCCGCCTGTAATCAGTAAGCCTGTTCCTGCAAATCCTGTGGCAGTAAACATTACACCTACTGTAACTGTACCTAAATCCATTGTTGATACTGTGAAGAAGATCAGCCCTCCTCCACCTGCTGTTACCAATGGTACTTTCATCCTGTCACCTTCAGCTGCACATTACGTAGTGATGATCATGGATAAGGTAGACCCGGTTTATGTAGGTGAAGCCAGGAACGCATTTGATCGTTATAACCGTGAAAATTTTTATGCCACGCCAATAGCAGTGAGCAATGATGCAATTGATAATGACATCAAATTACTGTTGTTTACACCATTTGCTGATGCCGATGCGGCGCTGGATTATTATACAAAGATCAAACAGGCTGCACCAAGAGAAATATCCTGGTTACCTGCAGCAAAATATTCTTTTGTGATCATTACCAACGACAACCTGCAGTTGCTGAAAACCAATAAAGATATCAGTGGTTATAAAAAACTGCTGAACAGCCGTTACCCCGGTAAATTTTAAAAAGATATTTCTTGTTTGTGGTTTGTAGTTCTCAATTTGAAACGTTTTTAAAAAAAGTATACGCTCTTAACCACAAACTACAAACCTATCCATCCTGAACCTGAATAAAATTTAGATGGTAAAATTGATAATGATTATTTTATGAAACGTTCTGTAAAAATATTGTGGCGCATTTTCTTCAGCGGACTGTTGCTGTTCATCCTGTTGCTGCTGAGTGCCAATTTTGGATTATTCGGTAAGATGCCTTCTATCACAGACCTCCAGAATCCCGAAGCGGATCTTGCCAGTGAAGTGTACAGCAGTGATGGTCTGCTTATGGGAAAATATTATGCGGAGAACCGTAGCGAAGTTAAATACAGCGAGATCTCGCCGAATGTGATCAATGCGTTGATCGCAACTGAAGACGTTCGTTTTAAAGAACATTCCGGCATTGATGGAGAAGCACTGGGCAGAGCCGTTTTTAAATTTGGTACAGATGGCGGCGGTAGTACCTTGACACAACAGGTTGCAAAAATGATGTTGGGTCAGGGAAAGGGAAATATTCTCCGGCGCAGTGTTGATAAATTAAAAGAGTGGATCGTTGCGATAAAACTTGAAAGAAATTTTACAAAAGAAGAAATCATTGCATTGTATCTCAACAGGGCTGCCTGGGGAAACAATTATGGCATCCGCAATGCAAGCCGGGCCTATTTTCAGAAGGAACCCAAAGAACTGAAAGTAGAAGAAGCTGCAGTACTGGTGGGCATGTTGAAAGGATTTAATTATGATCCGATCAGGCATCCTGAGAAATCACTTGAAAGAAGAAACACGGTGATTAACCAGATGCTGGTAGCAGGTTTCCTGACAGACCCAGATGCAACTAAATTAAAAGCAAAGCCACTGATCACGAATTATAAAAAGGCCGATGAGAATGTTGGTATCGCACCGTATTTCAGAGGAGTGCTTGCAGATCAATTGAAAGAATGGTGCAAGACGCATAAGAATCCCAAGACCGGTGAAACGTACGACCTCTACCGCGATGGCCTGAAGATTTATACCACCGTCAATTCAAAAATGCAGCAATACGCAGAAGAAGCCGTGGAACTGCACATGCCCGATATTCAGAAAAAACTGAATTGGAATTTAAAGGTCAGGGGCAATATCATGTGGAAAGGACATGAGAACGTGATCGAGGCAGCCATGAAATTTACAGAGCGATGGAAAGCAATGGAAGATGATGGCGTTAAACCGGAAGACATTAAAAAGACTTTTTACATTCCTGTTAAAATGAAAATCTTTGCATGGAATCCAAAGCATGAAATGGATACCGTGATGACACCATACGATTCCATTAAATACCACAAACAATTATTGCAGACTTCATTTGTGTGCATGGATCCAAGAACAGGTGAAGTAAAATGCTGGGTTGGTGGCATCGATTACAAATGGTTTAAGTTTGATCACGTAACCGCACAAAGACAGGTTGGTTCTACGATCAAACCTTTATTGTATACACTGGCCGTAAAAGATGCGGGCTATACTCCTGCAACAATGATCGAAGGCGGCAGCGCGAAGTATGGCAATGGATATTATACCGGAAGTGCCGGATCGCTGGCCAACTGCCTGGCTTTTTCAAAAAACATTGCGGCCATCCGGATCATCAACCTGGTTGGTGTAAGTAAAGTGGTTGAGTTTGCAGAGAACTGCGG
>JBDUCW010000109.1:0-15729 GCA_040003235.1 Ferruginibacter sp.
TACTTTTCTGGGTAGGCTGTGCCGGGAGTTTTGATCAGCGGGCACAAAAGATCACCAGGGCTTTTGCAACTATACTTTCCAAAGTGGGCATCAACTACGCCATATTGGGTAAAGAAGAAATGTGTACCGGAGATCCTGCACGCCGTGCGGGCAATGAATTTATGTTCCAGATGATGGCTTACCAGAATATCCAGTTATTGAATGGATATGAAATAAAAAAAATTGTGACTGCATGCCCGCATTGTTTTAATATTTTAAAGAATGAATATCCCGAACTTGGCGGAAACTATGAAGTCATTCATCACGCAGTGTTTTTACAACAACTGATCGATGAAGGGAAAATAAAAATGACTGAAGGTGGTTCTTTCAAGGGAAAAAAAATAACGTATCACGACAGTTGTTATCTCGGCCGCGCCAATAATATCTATGAAGCTCCGCGAAAAGTTCTGGAAGCAATGGATATTGCATTGGTTGAAATGAAACGTTGCCGGAGTAATGGGCTCTGTTGCGGGGCAGGTGGCGCCCAGATGTTTAAGGAAGAAGAAAAAGGAACCATCCGCGTAAGCGCAGAAAGAACAGGAGAAGCTTTGGAAACAGGCGCTTCCATCATTGCAGCGGCCTGTCCTTTTTGTAATACCATGTTGACAGACGGCCTAAAAGTAAACAACAAAGAAGATGATGTGATGGTGATGGATATTGCTGAGCTGGTAGCAATGAGCATGAATATAGAAAGTTGAGAAAGTTTATAGAAAATGTTTAGAAGGTTTAGATAGTTTAGGAAGTTTAGGTTTTGCTCAACCCTCTAAACCATTTACCAGTTATATTTTTATTCTGAATTAAAAACAAGAAATGAATTTAGATTTTCAACAAAATATACCAGCAGATTTTAATAACGACGCACGCGTATGGATCTACCAGGCCAGCCGCCTTTTCCTGTTGAATGAAGCACTGGAGATTGAAACCATGCTGGAAGATTTTGTAGCAGACTGGAAAAGCCATGGTGACGTAGTTACAGGATATGCTAATTTATTTTTCGGCCAGTTCATTGTGATCATGGCGGATGAAACGGCAACGGGTGTGAGTGGCTGCAGCACCGATAGTTCAGTGCGCCTGATCAAAGCCATTCAGGAAAAATTTAAAGTGGCCATGTTCGACAGAACAACACTTGCTTTTATTATTAAAGATAAACTGCAGTTACTCCCGCTGAACCAATTGAAATATGCAGTTGAAAATAATTTTATCAACGGCGATACACTTTATTTTAATAATGTGGTAGCCCATAAAAAAGAATTGCTGGAAAAATGGATTATACCCGTAAAAGAAAGCTGGCTGAAAACAAAGATCAGCAACCTTGTCTCACATTAAACAGACATTCATTTTTCAAAAACCTGATAAAAGAATTGTTTAACGTACGATTCTGAAAACTATAAACATTGCCTATGAACAGGAAAAGATTTTTGCAACTCACTTCACTTGCAACATCAGCATTTGCAATGTCTTCTTTTAAAACTGCAGCTGTAAAACCAATCGTCATCAGTACCTGGGCTCCAAATGTAAAGGCCAATGCAGAAGCATGGAAAATATTGAATGCCGGTGGCCGTGCAGTTGATGCCGTGGAAGCGGGTGTAAAAATTCCGGAAGCTGATCCGAATGATCAGAGTGTGGGTTATGGCGGGCTCCCTGATCGTGATGGAAAAGTAACGCTCGATGCGTGCATCATGGATGAACTGGGAAATATCGGCGCAGTAATGGCCCTTGAAAATATTATGCATGCGATCAGTGTGGCAAGACTGGTCATGGATAAAACTCCGCACGTGCAGTTTGCAGGAGATGGTGCATTGCAACTTGCACTTGCAAATGGTTTTGAAAAAACAGATCTGCTTACACCTGAAAGTGTAAAAGCCTGGAAGCAATGGTTAAAGACTTCAAAGTATGATCCGATGGATACATTGAAGAATGAAGCGGATAAGTTAGATGATAAAATAAAAGGCCCTTATCCCTGGCCTGCTGCTATGCTTAATCATGACACGATCGGAATGATTGCGCTGGATGCAAAAGGAGATGTAGGCGGGGCCTGCACTACAAGCGGTATGGCGTATAAAATGCATGGGCGTATTGGTGATTCTCCGATCATCGGAGCAGGATTATTTGTTGACAATGAAGCGGGCTGCGCAACTTCCACCGGTGTCGGTGAAGAAGTAGTGCGCATCTGTGGAAGCCATACTGTTGTTGAAATGATGCGGCAGGGCTACGGTCCTGAAATGGCTTGTAAAAAAGCTGTTGAACGCATGATGAAATTTATGAAACTGCGTAAAAAAGATCCGGGCGATCTGCAGGTTGGTTTTATTGCATTGAATAAAAAAGGCGAGTATGGGGCTTATGCAATTCAGAAAGGATTTAATTACGCAGTCAGATCGAACAACGAAGAGAAAGTGTATAATTCGAAATATTTTCTTTGATATTTAAAATTCAACATTTAAAATATTGTATAAGCTCGAAGTCATCGCATTCAATATAGAAAGCTGTAACATCATTGAAAGTTGTGGCGCTCATCGTATTGAATTGTGTGACGGTCCGGCTGAAGGTGGCACGACCGCATCTGCTGGTTTTATAAAAGCCGCGAGGCAGAAAATAAATATTGAATTATATCCGATCATCCGTCCGCGCGGCGGTGATTTTTTATACAGCAATGATGAATTTGAAATCATGAAAGCCGATGTTAAACTATGCAAAGAAATCGGTTGTGATGGCGTGGTATTGGGCATTTTAAATACAGGCGGCAGCATTGATAAATTAAGGTGTGGCAAATTAGTAGAATTAGCTTATCCACTCGGTGTAACTTTTCACCGTGCATTCGACCGCGTTGCTGATGCAGCGCAGGCGCTGGAAGATGTGATTGATATCGGTTGTGAAAGAATACTGACTTCCGGATTAAAACCCGCAGCCATGGACGGGTTGGATATGATCGCTTCTTTGATTCAGCAGGCTGATGAGCGGATCATCATTATGCCGGGCAGCGGATTGCGTTCTTCCAACATTATGGAAATTGGACAACGGACCCACGCAATTGAATTTCATTCTTCCGCAAGAATAAATGTTGAGAGCAGCATGAATTTTATGAGTGGATCAATGAATGAAAAATTGCAATCCGTTTCAGTAGATGAAGAAGAAGTAAGAAGAATGGTTGCATTGCTGAATGGTTAGATTGCAGCTGGACTGCGTTGAAATAAAAATCATGCGTTTATTATTTTCAATTTTATTCCTTCCTTTTTTTGCTGCTGCGCAGAATATTTCTGTTTCACTAAACAGCAACTGGCAATTCCGGCAAGCCGGTAAAAAAACCTGGAACAATGCCACCGTGCCGGGAACAACTCATACCGATCTGCTTGCAAACAAATTAATTCCCGATCCGTATTTCCGGGACAATGAAAACAAACTGCAATGGGTCGACAAAACTGATTGGGATTATAAAAAAAATTTTAACGTTGACAGCTTTACTTTCTCAAAAAAAAATATTGAACTGGTCTTTGATGGCCTCGATACTTATGCTGATGTTTTTCTGAACGGCAAATTAATCCTGCAGGCAGAAAATATGTTCCGGCAATATATTGTCCCGGTTAAATTGCTGCTCAAAAAAAATAACAATGAACTCTTCATTCATTTTTCATCGGCGAAGAATAAAGTAGATAGTATTGCCAAAAGCAGGCTGCCATTGGTTTTGCCGGATAACAATCGTGTGTATGTCCGCAAGGCCCAATATCATTTCGGATGGGATTGGGGGCCAAAGTTTGTTGGATGTGGCATATGGAAGGCGGTAAACATTCAAGGTTGGGATGACTTTATTATTAAAGGACAGCAATGTATTTTTTTGAGACAATCACATGATACCAGTTTCTATAAAGTAAAGTTGAAAATATTTGCTGCAACGAAAACAAAAGCTGCATTAATAATGAACAGACTTACTGAAAGCGGAGGGTATAGTATATTCCCGCCTTTTTCCGCAATAGATAGCAACTTTGGACAAAAAACCGGGACGGACCTTGTTACGGCAGCATTGGATCTTAAAAAAGGATTTAACGACATCGTTGTTTATCCTAAAATTTCGACATCGGTTATATGGAACCCGGATGTTTCCCGGAATGTATATTCGATGACCTGTACAATATTTAATAACACGAATTATGCATCCACTGTTTTTCAAACCGCAGCAAGAAAAGTTGAACTCGTTCAACAACGCGATTCCATCGGCACTTCATTTTATTTTAAAATCAATGGCCAGCCAGTCTTTATGAAAGGTGCCAATTATATTCCATCTGATGTTTTTTTACCCACCGTAAAAAAAGAAGACTACCGGAAAATTTTGCAAAGCGCCAAAGACGCCAACATGAATATGCTTCGCGTATGGGGCGGTGGTGTGTATGAAGCAGATGAATTCTATGACCTCTGTGATTCAATGGGCATAATGGTTTGGCAGGATCTGATGTTTGCCGGTGGTATGTATCCTGCCGATGAACACTTTACAAATAATGTGCACGAAGAGATAAAATACCAGATCGAAAGATTGAGAAATCATCCCTGTATTGTTCTGTGGTGCGGTAATAATGAGATTGATGAAGCCTGGCATAATTGGGGATGGCAGGAACAATTTAACCTGCATGGAAATGATTCGGCTAAGATCTGGAATGATTACAAAAAACTATTTGAGGATAGTCTTAAGCAATGGGTAACTGAATATGACGGAACGAGGCCTTACATTTCTTCTTCACCGAAAAACGGTTGGGGACATAAAGAAAGTTTGACAGAAGGTGATAGTCATTACTGGGGCCTTTGGTGGGGGCTGGAAGACTGGGAAGTATTTGAAACAAAGACCGGTAGGTTTGTGAGTGAATATGGAATGCAGTCGATGCCGGATATGAATACGATAAAAAAATTCACAGATGATTCAGACCGCTATTTATATTCTCCGGTCATTCAGTCGCACCAGAAAGCAAATGAAGGATTTAATAAACTGAATTATTATCTTAATAAATATTTTATTGATAGTAGTCGTCTGGCCACTAAAGCATTAACATCAAAAGCTAATAACGTTCAAAGTGGCCTGACGATTAATTTCGAAGACTATATTTATCTCACACAATGTCTTCAATATTATATTTTAAAGAACAGCATTGCCATTCATCGCAGCAAACAACCAAACACAATGGGCACTTTGTTGTGGCAGTTGAATGATTGCTGGCCGGTTGCAAGCTGGAGCATTACGGATTACAGCCGTGCGCCTAAAGCCGCATGGTACGCGGTTAAAGAAGCTTACCGGGATGATGTTCTTCCGGTAAGAGATAGTATTTATCCAAAAGATCTGAAATTAAAGCAACCGGTTTTTACGATTCAGATTTCCGGTGATGAGATTTCGATTAGTTCAGATGTATTTTCAAAATATGTTTATTTAGATGCTGGTCAGACAGGATATACTTTCTCTGATAATTATTTTGATCTGCAGCCTGGCGAAACAAAAATTATAAAGTACAATAAAATTATTGCCCGCGAAGAAGTAGCCGGGAATATAAATATTAAAATCAAATCACTGTATGATGTCATTAATAAATAATGCGGTTAGGCTGCACAGCGCTGAAAAAGTACAGGAGTGCGATGCAACGATGCTGCATGGCTTTACAAATGCCGGCTACAAAAAAATGCTTTTGTTTTTTTATTTTTTACTTTTTACTTTTTCTTCATTTTCACAAAAGCATATTTTTTCTTTCAGTAAATCAGAATTTTTACTGGATGGAAAATCATTCCAGATGATAAGCGGGGAAATGCACCCGGCAAGAATTCCAAAACCTTATTGGCGGCACCGCATTCAGATGGCAAAGGCCATGGGATGCAATACCATCGCGGCTTATATCTTCTGGAATTATCATGAAACTAAAGAAGGCGTGTATGATTTTACTTCTGAGAACCGAAATATTGCTGAGTTTATCAGGATCTGTAAAGAAGAAAAAATGTGGGTGCTGTTGCGGCCCGGACCTTATGTCTGCGCCGAATGGGATTTTGGTGGTATACCTCCATATCTTTTAAAATATCAGGATATAAAAATCCGCTGTATGGATTTCCGTTATATCACTGCAGTAGAAAAATATATTAACCGTCTGAGCAAAGAAGTTGTGCCACTGCAATGCGATCATGGTGGCCCGATATTAATGTTGCAGGTTGAAAATGAATATGGCAGTTATGGTAATGATAAAAACTATATGGAAGATCTGCGGAATACCTGGATAGAAAATGGGATCACGATTCCTTTTTATACTTCTGATGGCGCAACGCCGTATATGCTCGAGGCCGGAAATATTCCGGATGCCGCCATAGGACTGGATAGCGGGAGCAGCGATGCTGATTTTAATACTGCAAAAAAACATAACGCCAATGTTCCTGCATTCAGCGGAGAAACCTATCCGGGTTGGCTTACACATTGGGGTGAGCAATGGCAACATCCCGATACGAATGACTTAAAAAAAGAGGTTGAATATTTATTGAAAAATAAAAAGTCATTCAATTTATATGTGGCGCATGGTGGAACAAATTTTGGTTTTACTGCCGGTGCGAATGCATTCTCACCCACACAGTTTCAGCCGGATGTAACGAGTTATGATTATGATGCACCCATTAATGAACAGGGAAGGCCGACAGCAAAATATTTTATGCTGCGCAATTTGATCTCAAAATATGTAGGATATAAAATACCTGAGGTTCCAAAAGCAATTGATGCCATTGAAATTCCTGCGATTGAAATGAAGTACACGACTACGCTATGGAACCATCTGCCTGAACCTGCATTTTCTCCTCAACCTTTGCCCATGGAAGCTTTGGGCCAAAGTCACGGAATGGTTTTATACCGGACAAAATTGATCGGGCATCACAGCGGCAAACTAAAAATATGGGAACCGCATGATTATGCTTTGATATTTTTGAATGGGAAATTTATTGATACTGTATATCGTAACGGTGGAGACTGGACAGTAGATCTGCCCAAAACAGATGTTGCGGAACCTGAACTGGATATCCTGGTGGAAGCGATGGGGCATATTAATTTCGCTCAGTTCATGATTGACCGGAAAGGGATTACAGACCGGGTTACTTTAAATGGCATGACATTAATGGATTGGAAAATGTATTCACTGCCGATGGATGCTGCATTTATGAGAACAGCTGCAATGGCAGACCGAGGTTATTCAGACAGCCGCTGCAGATTTTTTAAAGGAATATTTTCTTTAAATGAAACCGGCGATACTTATTTCGATCTTAGTCATTACAGTAAAGGATTCGTTTACGTAAACGGCCACAACCTCGGCCGGTACTGGAATATAGGTCCACAGCAAAGATTGTATTGTCCTGCAGAGTGGCTGAAAAAAGGAAACAATGAAATTATTGTTTTTGATCTGTTGCAGATAGATGCAAAAAAGATCACGGGCGAAAGGCATTTATATAATGAATGATTTGAGGTCTGATAAAACACTCAATATTCAAGTTGAAGACTGCTGTACTTTGAACATTGAATTTTGATTATTGAATATTTATTTTAAAGTTGGTTCTCGAAATTGATCAGGCGTTCCAGCAAAAACAGTTGGTTTCCTGCTCTTATAAAATTGTGTCCTTCATATTTAGCACCATAATAAATATCATTGTTCAGATGATCTGTGAGAAAACGAATGGCCTGCATGTAGACCATAAACTTTCCGGCGAATAAAAAATATTTTTTTTCTGTTGCTGATAATTCATCTTTCATTTCGGAGAGATAGCCATCTGCAATGGCGTGGTAAAAGCTGCTTCTTATTTCAATCAGCGAAAAATTGGTTTCTTCTTCGCCGGCGGGCGAAAGATAAGTCCGCATCATATCTCCCACATCACTGATAAAATAACCGGGCATGACCGTATCCAGATCAATCACACAAATGCCCTTATTGTTTTCATCAAATAATACATTGCTGATCTTTGTATCATGATGTGTAATGCGGATCCTGAAGGCCGGATCCTGTTTGATAGACTCGAATTCAGTTACAATATTTTTATGCTGCTGAATAATGCTGATCAGTTCCTGCGATTGAGCAAGCCTTTCTTTACCTGCATCCTGCAATGCTTTTTCAAACTGCGCATATCTTAAAGAGAGATTGTGGAAATCAGCCAGTGTAATATATAATTGCCCGGGATCCAATGCAGACAAGACTTTGCTGAATCTTGCAAATTGACTGGCGGCTTCATAGGCCTGTTGGGGTTTTGTTGCAACATCAACAGTATGTGAATTTTCAACAAAAGGGAATAACCTGAAAAAACTGCCATCTACTTCGAGCATTTCTTTTCCGGATTTTATCGGTCGCACAAAAAAATATCCGGGCTGATGTTCTGACAAATAATTTCCGATCAGGGAAATGTTGTCAGCAATATGATTCGGGTTTTTAAAAATATTCGTATTCAGGGATTGTAGAATAAAATGATTTTCCCCTGAAGTAAGTTTCCAGGTATGATTGATCAGGCCATTGCCGAATGGAACGCATTTGATCTCATCCGGATTAAATCCATATTTAAGTAAAATCTTATTGATCGTTTCCTGTTTCATATTTTGCCTGCAAATTATACGAATGTACAGGAATGATCTTACTATAAATTTATAGTAATAATGTTTTAAAGAGCCGGTATTTATTTTTATACCGGAATCAGTCTGTAGTATTTAAAAGCCGGGTAGCATGCTGAATAATTTCAAATAATCTTCCGTTTTGAAACTGTGACCGCAGAACCTTTGGCCAATAAAACTGAATTGGGTTTTATATTCTGTAAAAAAGAAAATTCATTTCCATACATGGCTTTGAAATCACAATTGATTTCGTAAGAGATAACAGGAAAAATTTCCCAACGGGGATGTTCTACTTTATACTCGCCCGTTTTTAATTTATTGATAGGACTGTAACCCCAATAATGTTCGGTGATAAATTCTTCATGGCTTCCTTCAGGAATGGCAATAGCCACTGTTTCAGCTTTTACAGAAATACTGTTCCATTTTTTTTGATGCCGCCATTGATATCGTACAGACAGCAATGTATCGTCATGTGTAAGTGAATTCTTCGTGCGATGTGTGCGGTACTTCTCATTGAAGAGTGTATTTGCAATCAAAGCGATCGCGGGTTTAGGAACAACTTCACTGATAAATACGACGCCTCTTTTCCAAATGCCGTTATTGTTATACTTTACATAGAACCGTAAATTGATTTCCTCAAAATTTTTATGAAAAGGAATGCTGATGCCAGCAACTTTTGTATTGTGAAAAAGAAAGCCAACCAGGCTTATAAAACAATTGCCTTCATAAATATCCAGTTCTGTTTTTGCGGGTAGGTATGGCTTCAATATTTCAGGATCAACAGCATAATTTGCCATGATGAGATATTTCCATTCTGCGGAGAGAAATTTTGAAGGCATAGGCTCAGTTGATAAAGCTAATAGAGTTGATAAAGGGTTTGCAGCTTCTTGTATTTACTTAGAACTTACAACCTATAACGTATAACGTTAAGCTGTTTCCGGAACCTTATCTTTTATTTCTTTAAAAGCAATTTCTTCTTTATGTTTCTGCACACGCGGATCAAATATCAAACGAAGGTTCTGATCGTAAGTAAAATAATTATAAAGCCAGTTGAAAAATACGAACAGGCGGTTCTTCACGCCGAGAATTAAAAAAAGATGCAATGTCATCCAGATCATCCAGGCAAAAAAACCTTTGAAATGAAGTTTTGGTTTTGGAATATCTACCACCGCAAGATTTCTGCCCACAGTTGCCATACTGCCTTTGTCATCGTAAACAAATTCTTCCAGTAATGTTTCGCTGCCTTTCATTTCGATGCGCACTAAATTTTTTGCAAGAAGATCGCCCTGCGCAATGGCCACAGATGCAACCTGCGGATGCCCGTTTTTATATTCGTTCTCTTCCATGTAAGCCACGTCACCAATGGCATACAGGTCATTGAATCCCTGCACCCGGTTGAGGCGGTCAACTTTAATTCGGTTGCCTTTTGCTACCAGTTCTTTCTGAATGCCTTCGGGAATATTTCCTTTTACACCTGCTGCCCAGATCACCATATTGCTACCGATCATTTTACCATTCTGCAGTAAAACATTTTCACCATCGTACGCTTTAACGATGGTATCCGTCATAACCGTTACGCCCAATTTTTCCAGATATTTTTGTGAATCCACAGATGATTTTTCACTCATAGTGCCGAGTGTTTTACCTGCACCTTCCAGCAAATAGATTTTCATTTTGCTGAAATCAAGTTCCGGATAATCCTTGGGCAAAACAAAACGGCGCATGTCTGCAATGGCACCACTCATTTCAACACCGGTAGGACCACCACCCACCACCACAATATTCATCAGCCGCTGTAATTTTTCAGGATCGGTTATACAAAGTGCATCTTCAAAGTTCTGCAGTAGCCTGTAACGAAGGTGCAAAGCTTCTACAGAACTTTTCATGGGTAATGCATTTTCTGTGATCTGTTGATTGCCGAAAAAATTTGTATCACATCCTGTTGCAATTACCAATGCATCGTAATCAAAATCGCCGATATTGGTCATTACTTTTTTTTGGCCGGTTGCAATGGCTGTTACTTCCGCCATGCGGAAATGAATATTCCTGCTTTTATGAAAAACTTTGCGCAGCGGGAAGGAGATATTGCTTGCGTCGAGGCCCGCAGTAGCCACCTGGTAGAACAAAGGCTGGAACTGGTGAAAGTTGAACCGGTCGATCAATGTAATTTCAAAACCGGGCCTGTTATTCAGTTTTCGGGCAAGTTTTAATCCACCAAAACCGCCACCTATTATGATCAGTTTCATACCACTTTATTTTTGTAAGACAAAGATACAATATTTTCAGTAATTTCTGAAAGTTTAAAACACAGATTTTTAAAGCAGATTGCACGGATTG
Organism: Ferruginibacter sp.; assembly: GCA_040003235.1. Classification (GTDB taxonomy): domain Bacteria; phylum Bacteroidota; class Bacteroidia; order Chitinophagales; family Chitinophagaceae; genus Ferruginibacter. Next base: position 10,961 of record JBDUCW010000109.1, read on the forward strand.
TTTTTTGCGTTTAAACAGTTGTATGACCCAACCCACCGAGATTAAATCTGTGTAATCGTTTTTAATCCGTGTCTTAATACAACATACGTACCTTGATTGTATCCTTTACTTCTTTAAGCAGTGAGAGCGCATTTTTACTCAGACCTTTGTCTACATCCAACACCACATAGCCGATGGCATCATTGGTTTTGAGAAACTGTCCGAGGATGTTGATCTTATTCCTGCTGAGCGTCGTATTGATCTCACTCAGTACGCCGGGTACGTTGTTGTGAATGTGAAGGATCCGGTGTGTAGATTCCTGTGGCGGCAAGGCAAGTGCAGGAATGGTATGGCTTCCGGTACTGATACCTTTTTCCAGATAGTTGAATAATTTATTGCTTACATCTTCACCGATATTCTGCTGGGCTTCCTGTGTGCTACCACCTACATGTGGCGTGAGTAAAACATTACTCAATCCCTGCAAAGGTGTGGTAAAATTATCTCCATTCTTTTCAGGTTCCCATGGAAACACATCTATTGCTGCGCCACCGATCTGTCCTTCCTGTAAAGATCTGGCAAGTGCATCCAGGTCTACCACTTCACCGCGTGCATAATTGATGAGGATACTTCCTTTTTTAAAATGCTTTAAATTATTTTTATTGATCAGGTTCCGGGTAGTCGTTAGTTCGGGTACGTGGAGCGTAATGATATCTGCTTTGCTTACTACATCTTTTAATGTTTTTTTATCTTCTGCATTTCCCAAAGGAAGTTTGGTTTCAACATCATAAAAAATGACTTTCATGCCCAGGCCTTCTGCCAGTACACTTAACTGGCTGCCGATATTTCCATAACCGATAATGCCGAGTGTCTTGCCACGCAATTCATAACTGCCGCTTGCATCTTTCATCCACTTTCCTTCGTGGGCCGCTTTATTCTTATCAATGATTTTCCTGATGAGCATGATCGATGAACCGATCACCAGTTCTGCAACACTTCTTGTATTACTGTAAGGCGCATTAAAAACAGCAATTCCTTTTTTCGTCGCGGCTTTCAGATCAACCTGGTTGACGCCAATGCAGAAACAGCCAATGGCCTGCAGTTTTTCAGCAGCGTCAAGCACTCTTTTGGTAATCTGTGTTTTGCTGCGGATTCCGAGCAGGTGTACGTTTTTTATTGCCGCAACCAGATCGTCCTCACTCATTGCCCCATTTATTTTTTTCACATTCACATAACCAGAATTATTAAAATGTTTTACTGCTACATCACTGATATTTTCGAGAAACAGGATATTGATTTTCTCTTTGGGGTAACTCGTTAGTTTTTTTTCTGCCATAATTGTTGTTTGCGCCGTAATTTGCACAAATATATTTCTAAATATTTTATGATTCCGGCTTTTGTACTTCGTAATAAAATGGCTGTCTCGCGGCCGTTGGGAAAAATATATTTTTCCAGGAACTGTTGTTATATAGTTTTTGCAATATTAATGATTGTCCAATGTTCCTGTTCGCAGAAGAACAGAGAACAGACAGCAACCAATGCTGACAGCACGCTGCACCTGATAAAACTTCCTGAACCTGCTGCTATTCCAAAAGCAACAGCAGAGCACATTACACAGCTTTGCCAGGCTTATTATGATTCAGCACTTAAACCGAAAGGGTTTAATGGCGGGATCATTGTGGCTAAAGGCGGCAATATTCTTTTTGAAAAATATACCGGTACCGGTCATATACCGGGTAATGATCTGATCAATGCAAATACGCCTTTTCAGGTAGCATCGGTGAGTAAAACATTTACCGCAATGGCTGTACTGAAACTGGTGGAAGAAGGAAAAATAAACCTTGATGATGAGCTGAGCAAATACATGCCGAAATTTAATTATCCGGGTGTAACCGTAAGAACATTGCTTGATCACAGAAGCGGCATTCCGAATTATACTTATTTTATGCAGGACCTTGGCTGGGATGTGAAAACATGGATGACCAACCTTGATATGTTCCAGTGGATGACCGTAAATAAATCACTGATACAAAATGTAGGAACACCTAACACAAGATTTGCTTACAGCAATACCAACTATGCATTGCTTGCAATACTGATTCGGGTGGCAAGCGGAAAAGAATATGCAGACTATTTACAAGAAGTTTTTTTCGGGCCATTGCAGATGAAAAATACTTTTGTTTTTACACAGGCCGATACAGATAAAGTAATTCCCAGTTATGATTGGAAAGGCAGGCTGGAACCGTTTAATTTCCTGGATGCAGTTTATGGAGATAAGAATATTTATACTACCTGCCGCGACCTGCTTACCTGGGACCGTGCTTTGAAAAGCGGGTTGCTTTTTAAGGATGCCACATTAAAAGAAGCGTACACGCCTTACAGCAATGAACGACCCGGCGTAAAAAATTACGGCCTCGGCTGGCACTTGAATATTTATCCCAATGGAAAAAAAATGATCTTTCACAATGGATGGTGGCATGGGAATAATGCAGTGTTCATCAGGCTCCTGGACGAAGACGCTACCATCATTCTTACCGGAAATAAGTATACACGCGCCATTTATCATGCCCGGGAACTTGCTTCCATTTTTGGCGACTATGATATGCAGGATGAAGAAGATGAAAATGGACCCGTCAAACCAATTGAATCAGCAACCATGCTGAAAGCTGATTCATTGCAATCCGATCCGGGTATTTTCTTTAATAAAAAACCTACTAAAAAAGATCTGATGTTGAAACAGCTTCTGAAAGATAAACACCGGGAGAACATGCAGCAACAAAGCAGGCGGTTGAATAAAAATTAAAACTTTCTTTATCCACTGTTTTAATTCCATTCCCAATAATGAAACAACAGTTTCGTTTTATTCTTTGATTGAATTAAGCAGCAATCAGTGAAAAATATTTGTCATTGATCTGTCAGCTTGAAGATGAAAGCGATGTTTTTGCGGTAAAAAACTGCGGGTTTTGCACATTTGGGCCGGAATGTGCATTTTTTATCGGTAAGAAATGCGGATTTCTGCAAATTTATAGTTAGGTTGCGATGGATAACCAAAATGAATGCTTAAAAGAGAAAGACAGGCGTATATATTACACCAGGTTAATCTTCACAACAAAGTATTGTCTGCCACATTGAGTTCCGATATAGATGTATCGGAAGACACGATCCGGAGAGACCTGCTTGAGTTGTCTGATACCGGTAAATTGATCCGCGTTCACGGCGGCGCGCTTTCTCACTCTTTCAGCAAAGTTGCTTACCCCTCGAATAAAGTGTACGGCCACAATAATAAACGGGTGATCGCGCAAAAAGCGGTCAGCATGATCAGGGATGGAATGTTTGTTCTTACCGGTGGCGGCACAACGATCATTGAACTGGCAAGGGCTTTACCGCCGGCTTTAAATGCAACATTCATCACGGGCAGTATTCCTGCGATTGTTGAATATATGCATCATCCCAATATTGATGTGATCGTGATCGGTGATAAATTATCAAGGAGTTCGAAGATCACGGTGGGTGCGGATGCGATCTCGAAAATTCAGAATATAAAAGCAGATCTTTTCTTTTTGGGAATTAATGCAATTGATCTTGAACATGGTATAACAGACAATGACTGGGATGTGGTAAGATTGAAACAGCAGATGATCGCTTCGTCACAAAAAGTTGTTTGTTTAACAATTTCAGAAAAGATCAACAGCCTGCAACCTATTCATATCAGCGATCTTTCAAAAATTGATGTGCTGATCACCGAACTGGATCCCGATGATGAACTGCTGAAGCCATATATCAATGCAGGCATTACTGTTATGTAAGAATAATTATAGAAAACGAAATAAGGTTTATACTTCCAATGAAAAGCCCGGAAATATTTTTTTAACGAACAACCAAAACAAAACTAAAATGAGAAAATTTGCAAGCAGGCTAACTGTACTCCTGTTTTTTCTGGTTCCGTTTTTTTCGCAGGCACAAACTGTTACCGGAAAGGTAATGAATCAAGACGGTGCTGGAGTTGATGGCGCTTCTGTTGTCATCAAAGGAAAAAATGGGGGAACCAAAACAGACGGCCAGGGTAATTTTAAAATCAATGCCGTTAAAGGAGATATCCTTGTCATATCGGCCGTTAATTTTCTTTCCCAGCAAATAACCATTAAAGACGCCACAACCATTGTTGTTAAACTAAGGCTCGTTGACAAAACACTTGACGAAGTAGTGGTAACAGCACTGGATATAAAAAGAAATCCCAGGGAATTGGGATATTCTGTCCAGACCGTGAAAGGATCGGACATACAGCAAACGCAACGGGAGAATTTCATAAACGGTTTGCAGGGCCGTGTTGCTGGACTAACGGTTACACCTACATCGGGTGCTGCCGGGGCATCTGCGGGTATTGTGTTAAGAGGTTTCAATACCATTTCAGGTACTAACCAGCCATTGTTTGTAGTGGATGGGATCATCCTGGATAACCAAACCTTAAATTCAAATTCGCAAAGCGGTACCGGTATCGGACTTGCTTCTGATGGCAACAACAGGAACAATGACAATACCAATCGTATAGCGGATATCAATCCAAGTGATATAGAATCAGTAACAGTATTGAAAGGTCCTGAAGCAACTGCATTATATGGTAGCCAGGCAAGTTCGGGTGCCATTGTAATTACCACAAAAAAAGCAAAGGGCACCAATGGTAAAATATTACTGAGCTATGATGATAACTTCCGTTTTCAGAAAGTGACCAGGTTTGCAGCTGTAAATAATGATTATGGTCCAGGTGCAAGTAACAATGTACCTTTTGTGCCAAC
>JBDUCW010000110.1:0-15690 GCA_040003235.1 Ferruginibacter sp.
ACTGGCCAGGGGCTACCAAGAGTAATGCAGAATGGTTTCCCGCAAAAGAACGGGCCATCGCACAAGGCATCTTTGGTGCAGGCGCTTCATTGGGAGGAGTTGTTGCATTGCCGCTAATAGCCATCTTTTATAACAGATATGGATGGCAGACAACTTTCGCAGGTATTGCTGTGCTTGGTGTATTGTGGATTATACCATGGTTGCTGATCAACAAAGGAACACCAGACAAACATCCGTGGATCACCAAAAAGGAGCAGGATCATATTGCTGACGTAAATGCTGATAAAAAAATATTGACAGCAGATGCAAATGTTTATTCCTGGAAACAACTGTTGCAATTTAAAAATACCTGGGGCATTATCACATCACGCTTTTTTATAGATCCGGTATGGTGGATGTTCTTAACATGGTTACCAACCTTTTTAAAAGATAAATTTTCTTTTGACATAAAGCAAGTAGCATCTTTTGCATGGTTGCCTTATTTATTTGCAGCCATTGGTGGTTTGCTGGGCGGCTTATATTCTTTTGCATTGATAAAAAAAGGAGTGCCCGCAGCAAAGGCAAGAAAAAATGCAGTAACGATCGGTTGTGTGATCATGCTCGTTTCATTAAGTGCTACAGTTTATTATCTTGATCAATTGAAGGAGCAGGTAAATCTTGCTATTGTATTGATCAGTGCAACTTTATTCGGTTTCCAGTTTTTAATCAACAATTTACAAACCTTACCATCGGATTATTTTAACGGAAAAAATGTAGGAACCGTGTCAGGAATGGGAGGCACAGCAGCAGTGGCCGGAACGATCATCACAACATTACTTGTTCCGGTAATCACAAAAACAAGTTATACTTCGTTTTTTGTGATGGCTGCGTTAATGGTACCCCTTGCCTGGATCTGTATCACATTCATTACATCAAAAAATAAATTATCAACCAACGAATTGCTATAAAAATTTTAATCCCTAAATGCTGTTATATGAAAAGAATTCTATTTGCCTGTCTCCTGATACTGATAACCACAGCCGGTTACAGCCAGACAACTTATTATTGGGTTGGAGGAACAGCTTCTTCCGGTTTTACTTCAAATGCAAACTGGAACACTGCATTGAATGGATCGGGCAGCACAAGAGCTGCAGTTGATCCTACTGATATATTAATTATCAACGGAACAAATATCGGCGGCACTGTTCCTACAACCGGTTCTGTTACGGCAACCATTACATCAACTTCTTTATCACAATTGAAGATCACCGGAAATGCAACTGTTTTCTTTCAACGTGCTACAGGCGGTGGCGGTACCGGTACTATGACGATCGGCGGAAACATCGGTGATGATTTTGTTGTTGATGCCGGATCTTCACTTACATTGAATTCACCGATTGCTGATGGAAGCGTGGTAATTGCGTTAAGCAGTGCAGCCACCGGTTTAATCGCTGGAAATATTTCTGTTTCCAATACTGCACAAAACAGGCTGCAGACACAGGCCACTGGTTCATTGGTATTTACCAGCGGATCTAATTTCAGTTGCAATATTACACCCTCCAGCTCTGCGTATCCGTTAGGAAGCAATTCTCAATCGGTTGAAAAAGGAACTGTGTTTTTAGCAGGCGCCAATCTTATTTATCTAGGCGGCTTCAGCCCGATGGGTGGCACTTCAACTTTTTCTGCAGCTGACATGCGCCCGGGCAGTAACTGGTATCACCGCGCCAATAATGGTTCGGGTTCTTTCTTCAATACCAAAAGCTTCGGAAATATTTTTGTAGAAAATGGTGCTGCGCTTACCTGTGATGGCCCCGTTTACCGGATTGGAAATCTTGTTGTCAACAGCGGTTGCACATTTACAACCCATACCAGTGGACAAACAGCTGTGTTCGGTGATCTTACCGTGAACGGAACTTATGTAGCTCCTGCAGGCAGCAGTAATGTGTTGGTATTGGCAGGAAGTACATTGCAAACCATTTCGGGTAGTGGAAGCATTACTGTTCCTTCATTGGTTGTTGCTGATAATTCCAGCGCACAGATGAATAAAGACATGACAGTACTTACTGCGGCGAGTGTTTATGGTAAACTTAATTTCAATAACTCGCAGTTAAATGGTGCAGGAAGTTTTACATCGAGAGTGAACAATACAGCGGTAACACTTAACGGAAATCTCACAGCCGGTTCTTACCAGATCACTGGTGTAACCGGCGTTATCGGTGGTGTGAACGGACTGACGGTAACGGGCACCGGTATCCCGGCCAATACATCTGTCGTTGGATTTTCTGCTACCAATTCATACATTAATTTATCTCAACCGGTAACTGCTTCAGGAACGAATGTGGCACTTGCATTCCTGAGTGATACTGCAATACTTGCGACCGGGAATGCAAACGGGCTGGACAGTCTTACAGGTTCAGTCATCGTTATTGGCGCCAAAACATTTCAGAGCGGAACAAATTATATCATCAACGGTGCGACGACCAAGCCTTTTGGTATCACAACCGGCTCAACAGCCAATTCAATCACAACAGGTTTTGTAGATATCAATGCTGCTGTTACGGTAAACCGAAGTTTCTCGGTGAATGATCATCTTGGCATCAATGATAAACTTACTCTACGTCCATTGGATACAGTGCATATATTACAGGGAGGAGTTATCAACGGCGCATTCGGTAATACAAATTATATTGCAACCATCGCGAATGCAGGAACGGGCGATCAAAGTATCGTTCAGTATGATGCATCAGGCGGATCAGCTTTTACTGTTCCTATCGGTACCGCAAATTATTATCTGCCTGCAACGCTTACTCCTGCAACAGCATCCGTATTTACGTTGGCTGTTTTCCAGGGAATCACTTCACAGGGAACTATTACAGGAACACCCTTATCGCCGGCACAAAAACAAACTGTCGTTGATGCAGTATGGAATATCAACAGGCTGAGCGGAACTGGTAGCAGTGGTCTGCAACTGGGATGGAATACGGCACTGGAAGGATCAACATTTACTACTTTGCCGGGTACTGACATTGGTATCATTTATAATAATGGTACTTCTTACTCAACACCGATCGGGTCCGGGAATAATAATACCAATATTGTTACAGGCACTGTTAGCAACTTCGGTTCATTCGGTGTTGGCGCGATTCCTTCATCACAACCTTTTGTATTCAATGCCATTCCTGCAAAGGTTTACGGTAATGTTGATTTTAACGGAGGTGCTACAAGTCTCAATACAACACAACCCATCGTATACAGCAGTAACAATCCTGCAGTAGCTGCAATTGTTGCAGGAAACATTCATATTGTTGGCGCGGGAACGGCTGATATCACTGCATCTCAGGCTGGAGATGGTTTTTACCCTGCAGCATCCGTTACGAAAACATTAACCGTAAGTCAGGCACCATTGACCGTGAAGGCAGATGATAAAACAAAGTTTGAAGGACAGGTAAATCCTGCACTAACGGTAACCTACACAGGCTTTGTATTGGGAGAAACAGCTGCCGTGCTCTCAACACAACCAACAGTCATTACCACAGCAACCACAGCATCAACGCCAGGCACATATCCGATCACAGTTACCGGAACAACTGCAGCAAATTATCTCATCACGCAGGTGAATGGAACAATGACCGTTCAGGCAAAAACGAATCAGACGATCAGCTTCAATGCACCTGCAACCAAAACTTATGGCAACGCAGATTTTGCTCATGGAGCAACAAGTACCAATGCAACTATGCCGATAACGTTTGTGAGCAGTAACCCTGCAGTGGCTACAATCATTGGTAATAATATTCATATTGTTGGTGCAGGTACTACCAATATTACTGCATCACAGGCGGGCAGCGTTGGATATTTTGCAGCAACGGATGTAACAAGAACATTAACTGTCAATAAAGCTGCACTTGCTATTAAGGTAAGAGATACCGTTAGGAATTTCGGTGACGCGAATCCGCCATTCACCTTGACTTATACAGGATTTGTTTTGGGAGAAACAGCGGCCAATTTGACAACGCCGGTAACTGTTGTTACAACAGCCACTCAGACTTCGGCTCCGGGTTATTATGTATTGACAGCACAAGGCGCTGTTACAAATAATTATACGATTACTTATACCACCGGTACTTTAACTGTACTGCCTGCAACCGGTAATGCGCAGTCATATATTAATGCTTACATGAGTAGCAGCAGCACACTTGTTGTAAGATTGTATACGCCGAAACCTGCGCTGGCAGATATTATACTGTACAATATGGCTGGTCAGCCAATGAAAAAAATGAACATTTTCATGCCGGCTGGATTTATCAATGCAACTATTGACATCTCGCAATTGCCTTCAGGTATATATGGCATCAGGGTATTGGGCAATGGAGTAGGAACTCAGATTGATCTGAAAAGAAATGTTGCTATCGTTAAATAAGTAAATACAATTATGAAGAAATATAAATTACTGATTGCATTTTTTATGATGAGTTACCTGGCTGCTCATGCACAGCCCGCTGTTTTTTCCATTAATGCAAAAGCATTGGAAAAAAATAAAAAGCGCATAGCTAAGCGCGATGTTTCAGTAAAGTTGGCGTATGAAAAATTATTGTCAGATGCAGACAAGGCAATGGAATTTGATGCAGTGAGTGTAATGGAGAAAAAAAATAATCCACCCAGTGGTGATAAGCACGATTACATGAGTCTTGCGCCATACTTCTGGCCCAATCCTGCAACGAAAGACGGATTGCCTTATATCAGGAAAGATGGTGAAACAAATCCTGAAGTAAAAGATTACAAAGACAAAGAATATATGCCGAAACTTTGCGAAGTGGTGAATACGCTTGGCCTGGCTTATTATTTTTCAGGAGATAATAAATATGCGGAGCATGCCGGCAAATTACTCCGTGTCTGGTTTTTAGATCCGGCAACAAAAATGAATCCCAATCTGAATTATGCACAGGCCATTAAAGGGACGAATGACGGTCGTGGCGCGGGTTTGATCGATAGCCGGCATTTTATAAAGCTGATCGACGGAATTGGTTTGCTTAATGGATCAAAAGACTGGACAGCAGATAACCAGGCCGGAATGAAGCAATGGTTTGCAGCCTATCTGAATTGGTTGCAGACGAGCAAGAACGGCATGGATGAAATGCATGCAAAAAATAATCATGGCGATTGGTATGATGCCCAGCGTTTGTCAATGGCTTTGTTTACCGGCGATACAGAACTGGCAAAAAAAATAGTGTTGAATGCAGAATCAAGGCTTGATAAACAAATGGACAGTGCAGGATTTTTTCCTTTGGAAATGGAGCGCACTACCTCACTTCATTATTCCGTATTCGCAATTGAAGCCTTTATCAATATTGCACAAATGGCAGAACAGGTAGATATTAATTTCTGGAAGTACACATCGTCTTCCGGACATTCTTTGAAAAGAGCTTTTGATATAATGTATCCTTATCTCACAGAAGAAAAAGAATGGACAGGGCCACAGATAAAAAAATATGAACGGGAAGAAAGCATTTTGCTGCTGGCTGCCGGCAAGAAAAAATTCGGTTGCAATCGCTGCACCGGCATCATGAACAGCATCATCGGAGACGGATATTATTCTTTACGAACCAGATTACTAACTGATATTGATTTTTAAATTTTTAAATGATTGTCATATGAAAAAAATAAATTGTCTGTTACTTGTTTCAATGCTGATGCTGATCAGTTTTGTGCATGCACAGAGCAAAGTGATCACCGGTAAGGTCATTAATAAACAAACCGGAGAAGCGCTGCAGGGTGTAAACATTCTTGCAGATAAAGCCAAGGGCGGTGTTGTTACGAATGCCGATGGTACTTATTCTATTACTGTAAAATCGGTTTCAAAATCTCTCATCTTTTCTTTTGTTGGTTTTGCAACGCAGACTATCATTATCGAAGATAAAAAAGTGATCGACATTGCCTTGGTATCTACCACTACTGCAATGGATGAAGTGGTAGTGATCGGTTATGGTACGCAAAAAAAGTCAAGCGTTACCGGTGCAGTTTCAAAATATCAGAATGAAAGATTGGATGAATCACCGGTATCAAGACTTGATCAGGCTTTGCAGGGAAAGATCGCTGGTGTATCTGTGCAGAATGTTTCTTCCGAGGCTGGTGCTGATCCGAAAGTAAGAGTAAGAGGAATCAGTTCACTCAACGCAGGAGCGAGCCCACTGGTAGTGATCGATGGTCAGCCGGCGGCAGATGGATTACAATTTGTAAACATGGCTGATGTGCAGTCTGTGGAAGTATTGAAAGATGCTGCGTCTGCGGCTATTTATGGTTCAAGAGGTGCAAGTGGTGTTATTCTCATCACTACAAAAAGCGGTAAGGCTGAACGTCCGAAATATGGAATTAAATTTTCTACCGGTGCAAAAACCCAGTATGAAACTTACCCGATGATGAGTACTACAGAATACACTAACATGTTGTATTATGAAGCTGCATTGAAGGCACAGGATCCAAGTATTCCTGTTCCTACTGGTACTGCTGTTATAGCTAATAATGAAAGGGCTGCATATATAATTGAGAATACAATATTGAATGGTCACGGTACCGACTGGCAGCAGGAAGCATTGCGCAACGGGTTAGTAAGAAACCTGCAAATGAATATATCCGGTGGAAGCAAGCAGGTGAAATATTATCTCTCCGGTGGTTATCAGAAAGACCAGGGGATGATGTATCACAGCGAATATGACAAATACAGCATCCGTGGTAAAATAGATGTGCAGCTCAGTAAAAAAGCAAAATTCACTTTTAATTTTAATCCGAGTTATATCAAAAGAGAAAGACCTTCTGTAAACTTTATTGATTTTGTACGCTTTCAATCTTTCCTTCCTGTTTATCATGATAATGTTACGGCGGCTTTTGTTAATCAATCAGCACAATGGGCGGGTATCCATCCCGGTGATTTTGTACAGGCCCGTCATTTTAATGGAAGAGCTTATACAGGATTGATGCCGGACGGTACTTTATACAACAGTGGGGCAACATTGCTGGATCCGTTTAATACGGCGAACAACACACCGAAATCGATCATGGAAACACATACCATCAATGCCAATGATTATCGTGTGGTAACCTCCGGAGATTTTACATATACTATTTTACCGGGGCTTGATTTTAAATCACTCGCCAGCACTTATATAACTTATTCCACCGGCATTGATTTTACAAAAAGAAATTCGAGTAAGGACGGAGAAGTGAATAAAGGCATTTACAACCAACGTTTGGTGATTGACCTGTTGTCGGAAAATACATTGACTTATGCGAAGACGATCAAAGATCATTCTTTTACACTGCTCGCAGGATTGACAGGAGAAAAAACAAGTATCAAGGATGATCAGCAGACAGGATTGGATTATCCGAGTGATAATATTACTGCATTGGCTACGGCATTGCAGGTGGTAGCACCTTCAGTAGATGCTAACGGTGTTCCGCAGGGCACGTACAATTTAAAAAATCAAATCGGACTGACATCCTGGTTGACACGTGTGCTGTACAGTTATAGAAACAAATATCTTTTCAACGCAAGCTTCCGGGGAGATGGAAGTTCTTATTTCGCTCCCGGCCACAAATGGGGTTACTTCCCTTCTGTTTCTGTAGGCTGGGTTGCATCAGAAGAAAAATTTATAAAGAATGGAACTTCTTCCTGGCTGAACAATTTAAAATTCCGCGGAAGCTATGGTGTAGTGGGTAACAACAGGCTTAGTGATGGCAGCACCACCAACAATGGGGTAGGGTATTTTCCTTATACCGATCTCTTATACGCCGCCAATTATTCTTTTGGTGCCGGAACCGGTACCAGCACTGCAGGACAGGCACCCTCTACCGTTATACTCGGTAATGAAGACCTTACATGGGAAAGAACTTTCCAGTATAATTTCGGTTTTGATCTGACCATTCTGAAAAATCTGCTAACTGTATCATTCGATGCATATCAATCCAAAACAGAAAAATTACTGCTTCGTCAATCTGCACTTGCTTTCACCGGTGTGCCTTCTTACTGGAACAATATCGGGAGTTTGAAAAACACCGGTCTTGAACTGGAAGTAACCAGCAATAATATCCGCAAGAAAAACTTTAAATGGACCACTAGCGGAAATATCGCACACAACAAAAACAGCATCATAGAACTCGGTCTTGAAAAATATCTGTTGAACCAGGGAGAGCGTACCGAACTTTATTATAACAATGTCGGCGATCCACTGATCCAGTTCTTTGGATTTAAAACAGATGGTGTATGGTTGTCACAGGCTGATATCGATGCCGCAAAAGCCAAAGGCCTTACAAGTACTCTGAGTAATGTATTTGTGCCGGGGGGATTAAAACTGGTTGACTTAAACGGCGATCTTAAAATTGATAACAATGACCGGACCGTGATCGGAAATCCTTATCCGGATTTTACATGGGGTGTTACCAATACACTTTCATACAAAGCATTTGATCTGAGTTTTACTTTTCAGGGTTCGCAGGGCGGACAATTGGTAAATGGTGATCCGAATTATAATGAAACCAAAAGATACAATCGTAATTACAATACCAACCGCTGGCTGAGCCCTATGTTTCCCGGTGATGGTAAAACACCGTATTCCACTGTTGGTTTTAACTGGATGCTGACGGATTATGTAGTGGAAGATGCTTCTTATTATGCACTGCGTGAAATGGTAGTGGGTTATACATTGCCAAAGAAGTTTGTTGAAAAAGCGCATATCAGTTCAGCAAGGTTTTATTTTTCCGGACAGAACATGTATTTCCATTCTGCGAAAGGATATCGTGGGATCAATCCTGAAGGCAGGTTCAATACAGGGCCTTATAATTCATCTTTACTCGACGGATACCAGCGGGGAAGTTTCCCGATGCCTAAAACTTATCTTTTCGGGATTGACATTAATTTATAATCCAAAAAAATAAAATATTATGAAACAGATAAAAATATTCACTGCTGTTCTTTTTGGATTGAGTTTCTTCAGCTGCAACAAGATCATAGATCTTGCTCCGCAATCCAATATCAGTACAGTTACTTATTACAGTAATACTGATGAGGTAAGAGCTGCACTAACGGGAGCTTATAACGGATTACAGAAACCTATGAACAATGAGTGGCAGGTAACTGAACTGCGTTCTGATAATTCAAAACAGGGAAGTCCCGGAAGTACGGCATCCACCAATCGTGATCTCAGTGATCTTGATATGTTTATTCCCAGTACATCACACCAGGGAATTTACACTTACTGGCTGAACACTTACAGTAATATTCATAATGTAAATATCATCCTGGAGAAGCTGGGTGTTGTTTACAATCCATCTACAGGTGGAATCAGTCTTTCAGCGATCACTATTCCTATTACAGATGTTGACCGCAAGCAGCTTGCCGGTGAAGCAATGTTCATCAGAGCATATCATTATTTCAACCTGGTTCGTTTATTCGGGGGCGTATTTTTAGTACATACTCCCATTACACCAGATGAAGCCAAAACAATGAACCGTTCAAGTGCGGCAGATATTTATAAACTCATTGAAGCCGATCTGAAAACAGCTTCAGGCTGGATGAATGTATTGAAGTTTAGTCAGATCAATACCAATGATCTGGGTAGGGCCACCAGTTGGGCTGCCAAAGGTTTGCTGGCGAAAATGTATCTTACGTTGAACCGTAAGTCAGAAGCAATTACGCAATTGCAGGATGTGATCAATAACAGCGGGTATTCGTTGCAGGGATCTTATGCCAATGTATTTTCTATTGGCAATGAAATGAATTCGGAAATTATGTTTGCGGTTCGTTATAAAGCCGGAGGACTTGGTCTCGGTGGTATTTTTGCCAACAATTTCGCACCATTGGGAAGCGGTGCAGCAGTTGTGAATGGCGATGGGCTCGGATTAAATTATCCAACTGCTGAACTGGATACTGCTACCAACGGCGATAACAGGAAAGCAACACTGATAGGAGTGTATGGAACCGGCACTGCCGCAAAATTATATGTGAAAAAATATATTTCGGCAGTCGCGATTTTAAATGACGCAGAAAATGACTGGCCGGTATTACGTTACGCAGATATTTTATTGATGATGGCGGAAGCACAAGGCTATAATCAATCAAGTATTGATTATATTAATATGGTACGACCAAGAGCAGGACTTCCAAATTATACATTGGCCACATTGCCCGGCGTTGCTGCTTTTGAACAGGCGTTGCAAAATGAACGCAGAATAGAATTCGCATTTGAAAATCAACGTTTCTTTGACCTGCTTCGTTTTAATGTTACAATGACAACGGTCACATCAATTCAAAGAATGAAAGATCATTTTGCAAATGAATATTATTCACACTACCGCACGTATGTAGCGCCTGCACCAACACTTGCAGAGCTATGGGCACAAACAACACCGGAACACATGCTGTTGCCGATACCGCAACGTGAGATAGATACGAATACACAGTTGCAGATCACACAGAACCCAGGATATTAATTGATAATGATATTGGTGGTCTGACGGTTTCCGTCTGACGAACAAGTTGTCAGGCCACTATATAAACTGTAAAGATTTAAACAGCTCATGCAAAGTGGTCAGACAACTGAAGCCGGAAAAAATATTTCGAATAAATGAAAAAAATAAAATCATATTTCCTTTTCTTCATAGCTATTTGTTTTCAGCAAATTGTATTTGCACAGTTGCCGCAGCTTTACCAGGTGAGTGCCACAAAAGTAGATGCAACAAAAAAGCGGGCAGGCATGGATAAAGCTGTTGCTGAAAATATTAAGGCATTGTCTAAACAGGCAGATAAAATATTGAATCAGCAATTTGGTTCAGTGATGGATAAAAAATTTACGCCACCCTGCGGCAACATGCATGAGTACATGAGCATGGCAAAATATTTCTGGCCGGATCCTTCCAGGCCGGACGGTAAACCTTATATCAGGAAAGATGGACAAAAAAATCCTGATAACGATTTGGTAAGCGATGATAAAAATTTTGATAACCTGTTGAGTGCTGTCAATACTTTATCATGGGCCTATTATTTTACCAATGATGAAAAATATGCAGATAAAAGCATCGGGTTGATCCGGTTCTGGTTTCTGGATACAGCTACGCGGATGATGCCGGACCTTAATCATGCGCAAATAAGAACGGGAATTGATTCCGGATCAAACAGCGGCATCATTGATACACATAGTTTGCCACAGATAGCTGATAATATCGGATTACTGCGTTTATCAAAATCATGGAAGTCTTCAGATGAAACCGGAATGAAAGCGTGGTTTACAGATTATGTGAACTGGCTTCAGACGAGTAAGAGCGGAAAAAAAGAAGCTGAAGCAAAAAATAATCACGGAACGTTTTACGATAATCAGATCATCACGCTAGCACTTTTTTGCGGAGAAAAAGAAATTGCGGATAAAAAACTTCAATCTGAATTTGCAAGGATCGGCTACCAGGTAGAGCCAGACGGCAAACAACCACTGGAGCTGGAACGCACGCTGGCACTCGGTTATTCTGTATTTAACCTGGAAGCCTGGAGTCTGCTGGCCAATGCTGCCGAAACAAAAGGAGTTGACCTGTGGCATTATGAAACCAAAGATGGTAGAAGTATTAAAAAAGCGGTTGATTATTTATTGCCTTATGTTACAGAAGGTAAAAAATGGGAATACCCACAGATACATGATTTTAAGGTTTATGATTTTTACCGGTTATTATTAATTGCTGCCGATAAATTCAAGGACGCTCATTATTTAAAAGCTGCGGAGAAAATCAAAGACTCAAATAAAAACGTTTTAGTCAAACTTTTTTATGAATAGTCACGCACCTCGAATAAGAAATTATAATTTTTAGAAACTACATTATTTCAAAAATAAAAGAATGAAAAAAATACTTACAGCGTTACTTGTAATAATTTCAATTACAACCTTTGCGCAGGAAGGGGCAGACACTACCATCAAGCCAGTGGAATATCCTGCAGGATATGAAGCACAGTTGAATGTTGTATATACAAGCGGAAAAGACTGGCAACAGAAAATGGATATTTATAATGCACCGAAAGCATCGAAGCCTACACCGGTTGTCATCAACATTCATGGTGGAGGCTGGAATCATGGTACCAAAGAATCACAATCAGGGTTCAATACTTTTTTTAAAATGGGATATGCAGTAGCAAATATTGAATACCGGCTCACCGGTGCTGCCACTGCGCCTGCGGCTGTTGAAGATACCCGTTGCGCTTTGATCTATTTAATAAAAAATGCAAAGGCTCTTAACATAGACATTAATAAAATTGTGATCATGGGTGGAAGTTCAGGTGGCCATCTTGCATTGATGGGCGGACTTCTTGGCAATGATCATCGCTTTGATGGAAATTGTCCGGGCGTAGAAAATATAAAAGTGGCAGCCATTATCGATAAATATGGTATTGCCGATGTGTGGGATTGGGCTTATGGAAAAAATCTTACCAGTAAATCTGCAACCAACTGGCTTGGAAAATATGCAAAGGATGAAGCATTTGCAAAAACTGTTTCACCGATGACCTATGTAAATAAAAACAGTCCGCCTACTTTTATCGTTCATGGCGATGCAGATCCGACAGTACCTTATCAGCAATCAGTTGCATTGCATCAGAAGTTTGTTGATGCCGGTGTTAAAACACAATTCATGACGGTGCCGGGAGGATTGCATGGCAAATTTCCAAAGGATAAAAATTCGGAAGTGAATAAAGCAATAGCTGATTTTTTAATATCGCTTGGATTGGGAAAACAGTGATTTGTAAGTTATAAGTTGTACGTTGTAAGTAAATACAGATTCATGTAGGGTTTTATAATTCGTTTCAATCAGTGTAATAAAAAACTGTATTCAATCCTTGTAATCTGTAAAAATCTGTGTAATAAAAAAATGAAATACCGTCTTCTCCTTTTTGTTTTATTAACCGTAGTAAATCCATTGCTTTCGGATGGGCAGGCGATACTGGATGCGGATGGTCCGGGTAATACGTATGAATTGATCAACAGTATTTTTGCACCAGGATATGATGCTGTAGAAAATCCCGAGTGCGTGCACCCTGCTTTCGGGCGCCATATTGCAGAAGTATGGGATAGTGAACTGGGACAATATGCTTTTGAATTTTATATTCATGTCAATCCGGATAATGACCGCTGTATTAATTTTGACAGGCAGCGCGTGGAGATCAAAACTTATGAATCATCGCCGGATAGTTTAAAAGGCGTGGTAGGAGAGTCGCTCACTTATACCTGGAAATTCAGACTGGCTGCAGGTTTTCAGCCATCAACAAGTTTCACGCATATTCACCAGGTAAAAGCTGTTAATGGTGATGATGCCGATCCAATTTTTACTTTAACCTGCAGAAAAGCAACTCCCAATAAACTGGAACTCATTCACGATAATACCACTAAAGTTGCAATTGTAAATCTTTCGTTGTTCACCGGTACCTGGGTAGAAGCAACAGAGAACATAACGGTGGGCGCTAACGGCACTTATTCATTGCTGATTAAAAGAGTGAGTGATAATGCGATATTGCTTAATTACAGCAATTCAAATATTATGACCATCAGACCTGATAATGATTTTATCAGGCCTAAGTGGGGAATTTACCGTAGCCTGACTACACCGTCAGACCTGCGTGATGATACTATCCGTTTTGCACACCTTACAATAAAAGAACATCTTACTTATTCATTTACCGGAAGTGGCAACTGGAACAATGTAAGCAACTGGATGAATAATCGTGTTCCACCGGCATCCATAACAGCAGGCGATACAATACTCATCAATGGCGCCGGCAGCTGTATCTTAAATATTCCTTACAAACTGACTGCCGGCGCAAAATTATCTGTAGTTGCCGGAAAGAACTTTATCATCCAGGGAAATCTTACGCAGCAATAACCTGAAATATTTATTTTCTGCCCGAAACAATTAACTGTTGCCTGAATAATTGTTCGTTGGTATTATTCACTTTTAATAAATAAATGCCTGCCGGCAGATTTTTACAATCGATGGAATAAAAATTACTGCCGCTGTTTATCGTGATCGAATTTTTTATAACTGTCCTGCCTGTTTCATCAATAACGGTAATGAAAGCATTCGTGGTTGTATTTCCAGTAAGCTCAAGCGTTGTTCCGGTTGATGCAGGATTTGGAAACAGCAATGCCGATATTTTATCATTGCCTGTTCTGACAACGATGATCTTGCTGTAAACATACGATCCGGAAATGTCGAACATTTTTAAACGATAATAAATTACAGGGAGTCCGTTCACATTATGAAGGAATTGATATTTGCTGGTATTAATATCGTAATTTATTTTTCCTGCTGCCATAAATGAAATACCGTCTGTGCTGTATTCAATTTCGAAGTAATGAAAATTCAAAGCTTTTTCTACCTCCCAGAAAAGTGTTACCAGTCCTGGTTTTGCTACTGCATAAAAATTAGTCAGCGTTACCGGCAACACACCGCAGGGGATCGACAAATTATTACTGTTGATCAACATCGGTGCTGCTGCAGTTGTAACGACCTGACCGTTTCCTCCCGGAGTAGCACCAAAATCATTTGTTATTGGGCCTGCTGTACTTCCGGTTCTTGTTTTACCATTGGTGCCTGCTAAAACATTGGTGGATGTAAAAGTTCCGTTGGTATAAATGATACCGCCACCACCACCACCACCCGGACCATGATCATAATAATTGGTCATGTCTCCGCCTTTGCCACCAATTGCGGAAGCGGTAATAGACCCCAGTCCTGTAGCTCCGGTCGCTCTTGTAATTGCAACAATAGTTCCTCCGGCGCCACCACCGCCAGCTGCATCAGTATTAGTTGTTCCGCCTACACCCACAACACCCGGAGCATCTCCACCATCAGCAACAATATTTCCAGTACCGGCATATAATTTTGCACGCATAATAATTATTCCACCGCCACATCCGCCACTGCTCTGGTATTCATTGGCAGCACTGCTGTTGTTGGCAGTTCCTGCGCCACCACCTCCGCCCAGAATAAAACGGTTAAATGAATTCTGACTGAATGCAGCTGCACCATAACCACCATAAGGATAAGTAGCAGCAGTACCGCTCCCGCCATGCCAGCCACTTCCACCCAGACCGCCAAAACCTCCATTACTTCCACCGCCACCACCGGTATTGTATTGATTGTTGCCTGCGCCAACAGGAGCGCCATCTGTAGCGCCGCCGCCGCCATTACCAGCTGAACTTCTTCCAATGGAACCATTGATATAACCCTCAACTGCATTGATGGTAGTTGTACCTGCCCCTTTCTGTAAAATATAAATAGGAGTTCCTGCAATGCCTTCACCCTTTGCGCCGCCCGTTTCATTACCGGGTGAAGTGGTTGATGAATTCCAACGATAATCAGTATTGACAAGACTGGTAGCGCCATTCGTGTTACCGATACCTGCACCGGTGAAATTTTTTCCGCCACCGCCACGAAAGCCCAATGCAGTTGCGAGAACAGTTCCGTTTAATGTGAACGTATTAGCTGCATCCAATACAATCACCCCGCCTGTTGATCCGTTCCATGTAGGAGCAGTAACAAAAAAACCAGGGTCAATAGTAAGATTATAAAATCTTGGAACTCTTATCACCTGAAACTGCCTGATAGAAGTTACAGCAGTAAATCCCTGCGTATAATAATTATTCGAGATGGGATAGGAGAAGGTAAGGACAGAACCGGCAAAGGATGCAA
>JBDUCW010000111.1:0-15666 GCA_040003235.1 Ferruginibacter sp.
TTCTGTAGATCCGAGTAAGAAAAAAACCGGAGGTGCTTTACTTGGCGACAGGATAAGAATGAATTCCATTTCGCATCCGCGTGCTTATATGCGCAGTCTTGCTACAAGAGAAGACAACACTGCATTAAGCGCCAGTGTGCAGGAAGCAATAGATATCTGTCGCGATGCTGCTTTCGATTTTATCATACTCGAAAGTGCCGGCGTTGGCCAAAGTGATGCATCCATTCTTGACTATTGTGATATCAGCATGTATGTGATGACGCCGGAATATGGTGCTGCATCTCAACTGGAAAAAATCAATATGCTCGATTATGCGGATATCATCTGCATTAATAAATTTGATAAGGCTGGTGCCTTGGATGCACTGGCAGATGTATGCAAACAATACAAACGCAACCATCAACTCTTTACTTCAAAAAATGAAGACCTGCCCATTATCGGTACCATGGCCAGTAAGTTCAATGATGAAGGCGTGAATCATCTTTTTGAAAAATTATTAAAGGCCATAGAAAAAAAATCACAAATCAAATTTGGTGAATATCATTTTGCAGCAACAGCAAAAGTTTCTGCTGCAATCATTCCTGCGTCAAGGGTTCGTTATTTAAGTGAGATCACAGCAGCCATCCGCGATTATGATGAACTGGTAAAAGAACAAAGTAATATCGCCAGTAAATTATATCAACTGCATGGTGTACTTGATACATTGGGTGAAGGAGCTGATGCATCTGTTAAAAAAATAATTCAGCAACAGATCGATCATTATGCAGAACAACTCACACCGGTCTCTTCAAAACTCATTAAGAACTGGCCTGAAAAATTAAATGAATACAGCAAAGATTATTTTGAGTACAATGTCCGCGATAAAGTGATCAAACAGGAAATGTTCAGCCTGAGTTTATCAGGTACAAGAATTCCAAAAGTATTATTACCGAAATATAAAGATTGGGGTGATCTTTTAAAATGGCAGGCACAGGAAAATGTTCCCGGTCATTTTCCGTTTACCGCAGGTGTGTTTCCATTAAAGCGCGAAGGTGAAGATCCAACCCGCATGTTTGCCGGCGAAGGGGGTCCGGAAAGAACCAACAGGCGCTTTCACTATGTATCTGAAGGGCAGCCCGCAAAGCGCCTCAGCACTGCGTTTGACAGCGTTACACTTTATGGCGAAGATCCTGCACACCGTCCTGATATTTATGGAAAGGTTGGGAACAGTGGTGTAAGTATTGCAACCGTTGATGATGCTAAAAAATTATACAGTGGCTTCGATCTGTGTGATCCTAAAACATCGGTGAGCATGACGATCAATGGTCCGGCGCCGATGCTGCTCGCATTTTTTTTAAATGCAGCGATCGATCAGCAATGTGAAAAATATATTATTGAAAATAATTTAAAAGAAGATGTCAATAAAAAAATAAAAGCAATTATTGATACTGACCTCTTACCGGTGTATACAGGTGCAGATGGCAAGCAGGTAAAACCGGTGGATGGTAAACTGGAAGGTTTGCTGCCCGCAGGCAATAATGGCCTCGGATTACGTTTACTCGGTTTAAGTGGCGCTGATGTTTTGCCTGCCGATGTTTATGAAAAAATAAAAGAACATGCTTTGCAGAATGTTCGTGGTACGGTGCAGGCAGATATTTTAAAAGAAGACCAGGCACAGAATACCTGCATCTTCAGTACCGAGTTTGCACTGAAACTGATGGGCGATGTACAGGAATATTTCATCAACAGGAAAGTAAGAAACTTTTACAGTGTATCTATCAGTGGATATCATATCGCTGAAGCTGGTGCCAATCCTATCACACAGCTTGCATTCACATTAAGCAATGGGTTTACTTATGTAGAATATTATCTCAGCCGCGGTATGAAGATCGATGATTTTGCAGCCAATCTTTCTTTCTTTTTCAGCAATGGAATGGACCCGGAATACAGTGTGATCGGAAGAGTCGCAAGAAGGATCTGGGCCAAGAGCATGAAATATAAATACAAGGCCAACAAACGCAGCCAGCAATTAAAATATCATATTCAAACCTCAGGCAGAAGTCTGCATGCACAGGAAATTGACTTCAATGATATCCGCACCACACTGCAGGCATTGTATGCAATTTATGACAACTGCAATTCGCTTCATACTAACGCTTATGATGAGGCCATTACCACACCCACGGAAGAAAGTGTACGCCGTGCGATGGCCATACAGTTGATCATTAACCGTGAACTCGGGACTGCAAAAAATGAGAATCCGAATCAGGGCGCTTTTCTTATTGAAGAATTGACAGACCTGGTTGAAAGTGCTGTTATGACTGAGTTTGACCGTATCACAGAGCGGGGTGGTGTATTGGGTGCGATGGAAAGAATGTATCAGCGGAATAAGATACAGGAAGAAAGTCTGCATTACGAAATGCTGAAGCATACCGGTGAATACCCGATCGTGGGTGTAAATACTTTTTTAAGTAAGACCGGTTCACCAACTATTTTGCCTACAGAAGTGATCCGCAGCACAACAGAAGAAAAAGAATTACAGATCAGCAACCTGCAGGCATTCTGGAAACGCAATGAGGAAAAGGCGGATGCTGAAATAAAAAAACTGCAGGAAGTTGCGATCAACAACGGCAATCTTTTTGAACAGCTGATGCAGACAGTAAGATATTGTTCACTGGGCCAGATCACTACTTCCCTGTATGAAGTAGGCGGCCAGTACCGAAGAAATATGTAAACAATACGGTGACACATTCCGATTAAAAAATATATCAGGATTTTTAATATCGCGATGCACGATCAACTGCATGAAAAAATACTGTAGCGGGTTTCTACTTCTCTTTTTGATATTAAGCAGATTGGCACAATATTGATGCTTTCTAACAAAAAAACTATGAAGCCATTATCTAACATCATTCCCCATCAATACAAAGGCGCTGAGTCCGAGACAACTTATACCATTGAAAAAAGAACGCCCAAAGAAGCCCGGATGCTGTATGCAAAGGCCAAGGCAAACCTGTTGGACGTTAATCACTGGCATGACCTTGCAGGAAAAGGCAGCGCTGATTTTCAACTCACAGATGACGAAGGAAACCCTTTGACCGGAACAGTTAAAAAAGGTAATTATTTCAGGATTAATATAAAAACAGTTCTTCCAGGAGATGATAAATATGATTGGGTGAAAGTAGAAGACATAGAAGAAGGACATATTGATGGGGTAAGCGACTGGACGATCGTAAAAGTGAGGCCTACTGAAAAACCGCATGAATACAAAGGTGAAGTAACTCATTTTTTTTCAGCAGCAGCAACCAGTAATTTTTTTGTAAAACGGCAACGGCACAAAGTAACAGCCGCGGTACTTGGTAAAAATGAAATCCCGAATGTGGAGGTAAAAAGTCTGTGGGTAAAGATCAGGAATGCTCTGATAGGACTTGCCGGTATGATCGGATTCAATAAATCTCAGTGGAAAAGATTGGTGAAAGGAATATTGAATAAGTAATAAGTAATAAGTAGTAAGTTTTAAGTTTGGAGAATAATACATTTAGAAGTTTTAAATTTTTCTAACAACTAACAACTAACAACTAACAACTAACAACTAACAACTAACAACTGTCTTCTGTTAACTAATAAAGTATCTGGCAATTCTCACAAAAGAAGGAACTGCGTTTTGTTTTACCGGTCTCTTTTTTTATTATTGGGATATTGCAACGGCTGCAGATCTTCCGATTATAAGCCAACCAGTGTTTGGTCAGTTCGTCGTCTATTCTCCATTTTAAAAAATCAAAACTGTAGCGGCGCGACTCTTTTGCAATGGCCAATAGTTTTGCTTTGGGAATTTTTTCAATAATGCTTTCAGGATGTGTCTTCGTATTGTACAATACCTCATTCTTAATGATATTGCCAACGCCCGCAAAAATATCCTGGCTCATCAATGCATCACATATAAAGGTTTTCGGGAGTGCATTCATTTTCTTGACCGCTTTTGCATTGCTCCATTTGTCATTCATGATATCAGCAGACAGATCATATTGTTTATCGAAAGATTTTTCGAACAATTCTACTTTACAGGTATAAAAATAAAGTTTGTGGTCAGCAAATTCGAGTTTAAGTTTTATTGCTTTGGCAACGCGGTTCTTTTTATCGATACTGTACCAGCCGAATAATAAAAAATGAATGCTGATGGTAAACTTTGGGAAGAGCAATAACAAATGTTTTCCAAAAGTTTCAATGCCGAGCAATTTTTTGCCCGCAAACAATTCCATATCAATACCGGCATGGCCGGATGCTTCCAGTACTTTCTTTCCCCGGAACTGATCCAGCGCTTCTTTTACCAATATCAATGAAGGTCCTTCAGGCATAAATACATTTTCAGTTGTTATAAAGGTTTAATTATTTTTCTTTTTGCAGACTTCAGATCTTAATCATATAATACCTGGCAATTCTCACAAAAGAAAGTTCTGCGTTTGGTTTTACCCGCATATTTTTTTATCAATGGAATGTTGCAACGGCTGCACATTTTTTTTGTATGCGCCAGCCAATGTTTTTTCAAGACATATGCTTTTTTCCATTCCAGAAAATCAAAACTATAACTACGTGCTTCTTTAATTAAAAGATTCAGTTGCCTTGGCGGTAATTTTCCGATCCGGCTTTCAGGATGTACTTTTATCCTGTACAGTACTTCATTCTTGATAATATTACCAACGCCGGCAAATACCTGCTGGTCCAGCAATGCGTCGCAGGCGAGGGTTTCCGGCATTGCCTTTAATTTTTTTTTAGCTTTTGCCGGATTCCAGTTCTCATTCATTACATCAGATTCCCAATCGTACACTTCATCTGGTTCTTCTTCAATTAAACGGATGGCGCAGGTATAAAAATAAACAGACCCGTTACTGAATTTTAAATGCAGGCGCAGGCTTCTGTCTGGTTTGGTCTGTTCATCCAAACTATAAGTACCAAACAAAAGAAAATGTATGCGGATCGTTGTTGAAGGCAGGCAGATCAAAAAATGTTTTCCCCAGCTTTTAAAATCAATTACTTTTTTATTAATGAAAGAAGGAATGTCAATTTTTGCATTTCCCCTGGCATCCAATATTTTCTTGCCTTTAAATTTTTCTAAAAGTTCTTTCAATATTACGATGGATGGGCCTTCGGGCATTGTAATTTATTTTAAGTTAGGTGATTAACTGCGATCTGTTTAACCAAATGCTGCGCCATATTGATTGATTTGTTTGCTGTTTAAAAACGAGGCCGGATTTCGCCACACAAGGTTTTTGTGAGGAAGTTTATACCCGCATAAAAAATGGATATCTGCTCTTATGTTCTACTGATCAGCGTTCTGTAAATTTTAATCACCCATCAACCGCATGGTATGGTTTTAGCCACCTGGGTAGTTCTAAAAAAATATTTATGACAAGTCTTGCAAATAAAAAAGTAGCGATCCTTACAGACAACGGTTTTGAAGAAGAAGAATTGACCGGACCTAAAAAAGCAATGGAAGAAGCAGGAGCGGTTGTGCATATTGTATCAATGCAGAAAGATATTGTAAAAGCCTGGAGCCATGATCATTGGTCAATAGAGTTACCTGTGGATCAGAATCTTGAAAAAACAAACAGCGATGATTACGATGCATTGATGATTCCCGGTGGTGTGATCAATCCGGATAAGATGCGGTTACATACAGATTATATTGCGTTTGCCCAGGAATTTATTGAAGCAGGGAAACCGATTGGTGCGATCTGTCATGGCCCGCAGCTGCTGATTGAAACAGGAATGATACAGGGTTTGGAAATGACCTCTTATCCTTCTATCAAAACAGACCTGATAAATGCCGGAGTGAACTGGGTAGATAAAGAAGTTGTAGTGGACAACGGACTCGTTACCAGCCGCAGTCCTAAAGACCTTTTTGCATTTAATAAAAGACTGATTGAAGAAATTGCGGAAGGTGTTCATACAACAAGGCCTGCATTTACACATTCTTAAGCAGCTGTTAAGGAGGTTGAATATAGCTCAGGCAATATTCTTCATAGAAAATATTGCTCAAGTGTGAGGGACACTAAAAAGGTTGACTGTTTTATAATCAGTCAACCTTTTGCATTTAAAGCAGTTGACAGAACCAAATTTGCCATCTGCATTAACTAATGATGCTTAAAATATTGAATGGCCTGCTCATGCTTTTTGGCAGCGGCCATTGAACTGAAGGTTCCAAGGTTCCTGCGTCTGTTGGTCTTCGGATCTTTTTTGATGGAGTAAATGCGGTACTCACCTGATTTAAGTTTACGTATCATAACATAAGATTTTGAAGTTAGAAATTCATTGTTATAACCCTAAGATCAAAATCATGCCAGTGCCGTCAGAAATGAAAATCAAGTACTGCGTTGTAACGCCATGCTGTATGAGGTGCTATTGAAACAGCCATTACTTTATATGGACTGAAACAGATGCTGCGGTGCCCCAGCGATTCTACATTTTCATCTATCAATAAAGCCATTACAATATCGATGGCCTTATCATGACCGTAATCACAGCATTCGCCATTAAAATGTCTTTTATCCAAACAATCGCCACTGCGGTCATGGCCTGCATATCCGGTTGAACCTGAAATCGCAGCATGACATTGTGCACTGATATAGCAGATGGAATCCGGATAAATCAAACCCTGCGGTTTCATTCTATTCATGGTTTGAATCAAAGACTTTACATAACTATCTCTTGTGCCGGTATATTTTTTAACCACGGCCGTGCAGAAAAGTTTTGGATTCATCCGCGCCATATTTAAAATATAGATCACATTCTTTTCTTCGGAAGTCATATAGCTGGCTGAAACAGCGGTGTTACAGGCAGTATATTCAGGTTTATCAAATTCCCTCGAATAAGTGCTTAATGGCGATACTGTAAGGGATTTGCTATTTACAAAACCAAAGGAAGCAGCAATAACAGAAGCGGCCAGTAAGTATTTCATTAAAACGATTTAAATGTATGCATAGATACGCCGCATATTCAAAATTATTGCATAGAGCCTTCCTAAAATACTGTGAAGAATAGTGATTTAATTCTTTCAAGGAAACAAATCGTTTGAACAGGCCCAATTTACGGGGCTACTTTATTCTATAAATGAAATTTATTTATTCATTGTCATTACTGGCGCTGTAACTATTGTTCTCTTCATCTTCTTCCCCGATCTCTTCATCATAGTCATCGTCCTCACTGCCCGGAACATCCAGGTCTTCGCCGGAATAATCATCACCCATACTTTTTTCGTTCAGCAGTTCACCATCTTCATCTTTATTATCGAGCTTGGCCCGCTGCAGAGTTTCATCATCTGTGTTATAACTGTTCTGTTCAATGGCGTCAAGCATTTCTTTTTCATCTTCAGTGATATCATCTTCATCGGTATCTTCATTATCTTCAATGAGCTTTGGGTCTGTTTCGTTGCCGGCTGCATACTTACGCACATCCGCTGTTGCCTGCATATTGTTGTTGTCTTCAGACAGCTGATCATTCTTTTTCATAATTAATGTTTAGCAGGAGGCTGTTAAAAACGTGCCACGAAACAGTTGCTTTTAATTGCAGAGATTGCAGCTTCAAATAAAAAAGCCTGCGGATTTTTTTACCACGGAAAAGGCAGCTGAGGAAGTTTATACCCAGTTCGATCGATCAATTTTTTTTACCGGTTAGAATAAGATAGATACCCTGTGGGATCCAACACTTACAATTTTATCTGGTTTAAAAAATTGCTGTAAGATTAAAACTCTTTGCAGGTAAGCATTTCAGCAGATAAGAGCAAAGCCTGTTATGAAGGCATGTTTTTAAAAAAGGATTCAATACATCATGGAACTATAAAAATTGATGTTTGCAATTGCAGAAGTAGAGGCATCGTGAAGGCGATCTCAAACGGTATGATTTTTGGCTTAACTGTCGAAACTTTATTTATGGCAAAGACTTCAAAGAAGGCAACAGGCAAAAAGCCAATGAAAGAAATGCAGAAGAAAAGCAATTCAAAAAAATCGGCTACTAAAAAGAAAGCAGCTCCTGTGAAGTCTAAAAAAGCAGCTTCTAAAAAATCTGCACCGAAGAAAGCAGCATCTAAGAAAGCAGCACCAAAGAAAGCAGCATCTAAAAAAGCAGCACCAAAGAAAGCAGTATCAAAAAAAGCTGCAAAGCCAATCAAAAAAAATACAAAGCAGGCAACCAAATCAGTTGCAAAAAAAGCAGCACCAAAAAAATCTGTTCCAAATAAAAAAGCAGCAGTAAAAAAAGCTGCTCCTAAAAAAGCTGCTCCTAAAAAAGCAGCTGCCAAGGGATCTGCGAAATCAGCAGTTTCGTCTAAAACGGCAGCACCTGGAAAAGCGGTTTCAAAAAAGGCAGTATCTGCAGCACCGGTTAAATCCAAGGCGCCGGTAGCAAAAGCATCTCCGGTAAAATCCATGCCTTCCAAAAGCAACAGCAGGCCGGCTCAGGAAAAGAAAGATAATGTAATGGAGGATACCAAAGTTTCCAACATTAATAATGTACCGGAGATAGAAGAGCCAACTCCGGTTACCAATATAGAAGCTGATAATGATGGCAATACCGGCGCAGCCAGTGATGATGATAACGGTGATAATGTAAATGATGAAACGGGAGAGGATAATATTACCAGCCGGCAGCAGCCAGGTTATATACCGGAAGAAAAACACAACAGGGCACCGGATCCATATAAATCGCCGATACATTTATCGGGAGCAAAAGCACCAATCAAACCTTCAGGAAAGAAGCCGTTGTTCAGAAAATAAAACAACAACTCCATATATATTTCTGTTCTGCTTAAAAACTCATACCCGTAAGTATTTGTCCAAAGCAAAACGAAAAAAGAACCGGGAATGCTCCCGGTTTTTTTATACACGAATTACACGAATTACACGAATTGTTTAAATTGGAACTTGTGCTGATCAACGATAATGATCATTCATAGACATACCTGATCCTTTAATTTTAATTCGTGTAATTCGTAAAAAAATTCGTGTTATAAAATTTGTTCTATCGTTGATGTCTTGCCGCCTCGCCTTCATCTTCATCATCGGCTTCATTATCTGCTTCGCTGAAATTAATGTCATTGTCTGCTTCACGGTCTTCTTCCACACTTTCCAATGCAGCAGCCTGGTCATCCAGGTCATCATCTTCCAGTGCATCTATTTCTTCTGCACTGATCTCATCGGGCTCGCGTTGCATATCAGTATCTAAAATATCGTCACCATCTGTGGCAGCAGAATATTCCATGCTGTCGTGTTTGAGATCGGGCTTTATATCGGGATGCTCATTATTTTTTTTCTTATCCATAAAATAGTTTTAGTAAAAGATAGCAAAACTATGCCAAGAAGACTACTGTTTTTTTCAGGATTATGGATTTTTAATTTTTATATGGGTAAATGGTTCCTGCTTGTTTTTTTGGCTTACCAAAACCTGCTTCCATTCATATTTTGTGGGAAGGCTCATCAGGTTCAGATTCTTATCATGCTTTCTTTATCTGAATTTGGATTCGTCAGATGATGGGATTATCAGGATTATAATCTGAAAGGTTGTGTACTGCGTTATCAGAAAATATGAAATCATCAATCCATCAATCAGACGAATCCAAATTCAGACAAACAATCAGCAAATCAAAAAAGACTCTTCATCTTACAAGCCACATTCGTTTCCGCTGCTGCTACATCAAGTAATTCAAACAGGTCATACACAGCATGCAGGAATGTCTTCATGTAAATGGGCATGCCAATATCTACCTGTTGACGGATATAATCCAGCACAATCCTTCGCAGGTTGCGACTGAAATCTTCAGGCGGATGCGTTTCAATAAAATTTACCAATTCATCGGCGAGCGTTTCACTCAATTGTGTTTTATTGTATGACATAGGGATTGTTTATTGTTAGAATTGTTTTATTGTTGAATTGTTAGCAGCCAGACACGATAAACCGCTCAAATGCCTCAGGCTAAAATGAATTAAAAAAGCTCAAACGTCTTAAACCTTTTGAACCTCTTAAACCAAACTGCTTTCTCAAATTATAGAACATGGCAAGAATGAAACCCGGGCTATTTCGTGGGTTTATTACCCGTTAAAAGATGGGATGCGCACTACTCAAATCTGGTATTTATTGCATAGTTTCACAAAGGATCGGATATCACTAACAAATTTAGTACAATTTATTTGGCTGACAAATAAAATACCCTGTATATTTATCCACAGAACTTTTACAACATGGATCACTTTACTACCAACTTACAGATACTGCGAACGGCCGCCAATCAAACACAGGGTAAATGCGCTGAGGACAATGGTTTGGAGCGCACCACCTGGAGCAATTACGAGAACGGCCACAGCAAACCCGGCTTTGCCGACCTGTTGAAAATAGCCAAATATTTTGACATCAACCTAACAAGGCTGGTGGAAGAAGACCTGCGTAAAGATGCAAAGCTGATGAAACAACGGACGAAGCAACAATCTGCAAAGGCACCTGTGAGCAATGTGATGAATGAGCCTGTTGCAGAATATCAGTCATTGAGCAAACGCATTAATGAATTGGAGAAAGCAGTGATGGCGCTGCAGGGGAAAGCTGGAAAGAAAAGATGAAATAAGGATTAAGTTAGCTGACAGTGAAAAAAGAAATAGTATTGTCAGAATCAAATGATACTCTTTCCAAAAGGCATCAATGAAACTTCTACCAGCTTAAAGTGCTGCCTTGCAAATGGAATTCCGATAATAGTGATAGCGAAAAGAATACCGAAGCAGATATGCACCAATGCTGTGTAAAGTCCGCCACAGCATATCCAGATGATATTGCAAAAGAGAGAAAGGCAACCGCTACTGTTGCTATTGCTGACCACTTTTTTCCCGAAAGGCATCAGTACCAGGCCTGCAATTTTAAAGCACTGTAAACCCCAGGGTAAACCCACTACAGTGATGCACAACACGAATCCTCCGATAATATAACCCAAAGCAGAAAACAGTCCGCCGAAGATGAGCCAAATGATATTGCCGAGTGAGTTCATATAAAATATTAAGGGTCAAATAAATTTTAGAAATCAATGCTTGCATGATTACTGAATCAAAAAACTTCAAAGCCTATTTCGCTTAAATATTCGAAGGTTGGATCATAAAAATCTGATAGTCTTGTTGGATCTGTATTTTCACCATAAGGAATAACTATAATCATTCCTTGTCTTGCTCTCGTTAAAAGAACGCGGTAAGCATTTTTTAAATAAAGCTTTCTTTCTTCTTTATGTATGTTTTGCCATTTACTACCTACAAAGGAAAATGACTGCCACGATTCCGGCGTGTATCTAAAATCTGCATCCCATGTAATACAAGCCCAATCTAACTCTAATCCTTGTACATGAAATTCAGTAGCTACATCTTCCAAGTAAAAAGATGATCGCACATCTTCCTTACCATCTAAGAACCAATGAATAGGATCCATTGGTGATTTGACATCAATTGCATGGGGCTTTAATCTTTGCGCTTGCGAAGAAACAACTATTCCATATCGTTCGCTAGCCCTGGCTTTCTCTCTCAACCATTTTTTTGCTTTTGATAAATCTCTTGTTATTACTATTGGATACTTTTCTTTTATTTCGGAGTAATTTCTTTTTGCTGCATCAACATTAAGGTCAAGTAGGTCCTTAACTAATCGTGATAAACTTTCTGCTCTGAAGGATCTCAAAGAAACTGATAGGTGAAGTTCTTTTTTTTGAAAAACGCGTTCATGTTCTTCCAACAACTGCAGAGCTTTTCCAGCAGCATATTCATTATCAGAAAGTTGATCTGAGATATAAATATTCCAAAGGGGAAATGAGCGATTTAAAGAATTCAGCCATTCACTTATCCCTGCTTCTCCAGTATTTATTTCTTGGCCGCCACCAACCAAACATATAATAACCGCCCAATCTTTGTGTCTGTCAAGACAAGAAATTAAAAACTCGGGTTCTGAAAATGAAAAATCAGGAACATTTTTTTTGCGGCGCATAAAACTTGCAGTTTGAGTATGATTCCATGCTCGCTGCGCTTCATCAAATATAGCAACATGATCGAATGGTGCTGTAGTAGTATCAACTAGGCATTCATCCCGGAAGTGATGAACATTTTGAATAAATACTTTAACCTTACTCATTACTTCACCCTTCTTCAAATTGTTCCCCAATTCTTTTTCTCTGCTAACTTTATCTCTTGTTAGCGCTTCCCGTAAAATAGCGACTAATGGCCCATTTCCCGATAAAAATACACTCGTAAGTTGCTGTTCTTTATCAAGATGTTTTGTAGCTACGTTAAGGCCAACAAGAGTTTTACCAGCTCCTGGAACTCCGGTTACAAAACAAATTACTTTCTCGTGATTCTTTTGTGCCTTAAGAATAATTGATGATAATGCTCGGCTTGTTTCAGTTAGATTTATAGCTGAAGCATCACTTCTTGAAATTTCGGAAACATCGTGCCCATTATACAAAGCCATTGCTGCTTCTATTATTGTTGGTGTAGGCGAGTAACGCCCCGACTCCCAATTTTTAGAATCAATTTTTTCTCCATGAGCAAAAGATAATACGTTACTTATTACTTTTTCTAATCCCAAAGGATTCGTTTTAATTGGAAACAAAATATTATCCTTATGAATGGTCGAAGGAATTTTAAATAAAAAATCGTTTGCCTCGGTTGCAATTAGAATAGGAGCAATTAAATGTGCATGACTTGTTTCATGGAAGTTTTTTAAATCAAGTGCATAGTCCCAAACCTGATCAATAGCGTTTGAAAGAAAAGAATTATCACCAACTTTAAATTCCAATATAAAAATGACATTGTTAATAATAAGCACAACACCAATTCTTCGTCCCATTCGAGGAATGGAATATTCAAAGAAAATATTGCCGGTTTGATGTGCTAAAACTTGCTTTAAAATTTTTATTTGTTGAAGCCACGCGTTTTTTTGAGTTGGTTCATCAGCGAATCCGCTATTTTGGGATAATGTTCCCAGGATTTCCTGTGGAGAAGAGTTAAGAAAATCTACAATCAAGGCAGAATAGAAATATCGTTTCATTAGGTTAAAGATTGGATATTATATTGGTAAACTAAACTACAAACTAAATTAATTGTTGATTTATTATAAGAAATTTTTCTTCCCGATTCTGCTCATATTATAACTCCGCTGCTCTTTGGTATGCACATCTGCCATATTGCAAAGTTAATACAGTCGCTGGATGCAAGATCGGTCACAGACCGTAAAGAACATAGCACTTACGAAGCTGCAAGTTTCGAAGAGAGGTTGCATTGTTGAATTGTTGCAGGGTTAAATTGTTATTTCATTTACATCTACTAAGATTCAGGAGGTGCTTAATAATAATTCAACAATTCAGCAATGCAACCCTAAGGGTGCCTTCTTCTTCTCAACTCATATTACCGCATTAATACTTAATTGAAGCCGTGTTTAGCCCGAAGTTTATTTGAGCAGCCCTTTTACATTCGTGTTTGGTAAATGAACCAAACACCCTATTTATACAACAAAGAACACTCAACACGTTACCATTTTATAAGTATTGGTAAAAGACCGATTGAAAAAATAGTGGAGTTTACCCGGCTGCAACAAAAAAACCTCTATAATCTTAGCTTTGGCGATTTAGAGTCTGATGACAATATCAACGATAATATAAAAAGCAATAATGGCGATATTATAAAAGTACTTTCTACCGTAATTCATATTGTGAAAGATTTTACAGCAGCTATTCCAACAGCAAAAATTGCCTTTAAAGGAAGTACAGCACAAAGAACAGCACTTTATCAACGTATTATAAAAATGTACCTCGAAGATTTTAAAATGGATTTTTTTGTTACAACACTGGTAGATAATGACAGTAAGTATCTGGAAGTCAGTTTCGATAAGGAATACAAAGGCACCTATCTTGCTTTTTTTATAGAAAGAAAATCGTAAATTTGAAATATGCCAGCCACTAAAAAAAATATAAAGCGCAGGTCGAAAAATAATAAGGCTGATGCAAATGCCGTAACTGTTGTTTTTAAATCAACATCAAACAAAACACTATTTCCAGAAAAAGTAAAAGCGATGAAAAAGCTGCTTAAAAATGCCATACTTCTTCCTTCCTGAATTTATTTATGCCTTTCAATAATTTCCCGAGAGTGTTCTCTAATTTCTCTTTCTTTAAATCACATTCCCATACTTCTGCTATTTTCCACCCCTCTTTTTTCAATCCCTTCTTTGCCTTCACATCATTCGCCCGGTTCTTATTGATCTTATCCAGCCACCATTCGGTTCGGGTTTTGGGAATCACATAATATCTGCAGCCTGCATGTCCGTGCCAGAAGCAGCCGTGCACAAATATTACAATTTTGTATTTAGGTAAAACAATATCGGGTTTGCCTGGCAATGTTTTATCGTGGAGTTTATATCTGAATCCATTAGCGTGCAAAAATTTTCTAACCAATATCTCCGGCTTTGTATTCTTGCCTTTGATCTGGCTCATATTATAACTCCGTTGCTCTTTTGTATGCACATCTGCCATGTTGCAAAGTTAATGCAGTCGTGCTGTTGCTGCAAGATCGGTCACAGACCGTAAAGAACATGGTACTTACGAAGCTGCAAGCTTCGAAGAGGAAAAACTGTTTCGATTTTAAAGACTACTCAATAACAATGAAACCATTAAATCCTTCAAACCTTTCAACACTTAAACAATGAAACAATTCAACAATAAACCTTGCAATTTTCAAATGTTTTTTTTAATTTAACAGTCGATTGCTATCCCTGCCCACAGTTTTATTGCTTGCCTTTTCATAACATGATCTTTAACCTTTAAATTAAAAATTATGAAAAAGCTGTTTCTGGTTTCTTTCAGTATGTTATTGTTTACCCCATTATTATTTTCACAGGGAAAACATAAAGAAAGCACGGGCACTATTAAAAGCCTTTCCAAAGAAGATCTTGCAGCATTGCCTTTTACAAAAGGAAAATGGGAATACGATATTACCAAACCCGACCTGAATTTTTCTCACCTGAATATTAAAACGAATGATGTAAAACAAGGCAGTCAAAGCCAGTTCAATCTCGATCTCGGCGCCAATTATTATTTTGCCAATCATCTGGCATTGGGTCTGTCGGTCATTGACAACATGAGTGATTTCAAAAGTACCGGCAATTCAAAACAAACCGATAACAGCCTGATGGGCTATCTCAATTTTACTTACGGCACAGCGCTTTCAACCAATGTTGGCTTTTATGCAAGAGCTGGAGTTGGGATCGGGAGTATGAAAGATAAATATACGCCGCCGACCGGGCCGGGATCTACAGATAAATCTGACCTGTTTGGTTATAAGATCAATGCCGGTTTGCCGATTTCGGTGGAAGCCAACGGTCCCGTTTATTTTACGCCGGAAGTTGGTTATCATTCCCGCAGAGACAAATTTGATCTCGGCACCGAGACCGATGAGGGCTTCGACTTTGCATTGAAGTTCGAGACCTTTTTGTTTTGCAGAGAAATGGAGTGCGATGCACACAACGGTTATAATTTTTCACACAGCGCTTACGACCAGGGCCGCAGTTACCTGGGTGTAGAAACAAGAGGGCTGCTTTCATTTGGTGATGTCAAAACAAAATATACCAACAACTTTCCAGACCAAAAGGAAAATTATACTTCGGTAGACCTTGCTGCAAATTATATGTATT